>JBIKTT010000166.1:0-5547 GCA_044347925.1 Phycisphaerales bacterium | reverse complement strand
GCGCCGCGATCGCCGCTATGAACATCGCCAATGACGTCAGCAGCGAAGTCAGCGAGTACGCCGCGATGTCCGCGAACCCCGACGTCGACGTCGCCCGGTGATACTCCCCGGGAGGCTGGTCATACGCCGCCGCCAGATGGCCGAACCACCCGTGCCGTTCCACCAGCGACTTCACCGCGTCTTCCGGCAACGAATCCCGCCCCTTGGTGTAAAGCCGCGTGAGCCAGTCCGCATCCGCGGCAAGGTCCGATCCGCTCGTCACCTCCGCTTTCAGCCGCTTCAGCCGTTCGAGCGCCGCTTCCTTCCCCAGAAGCTCACCCGCGACCACCGCCGTTCGAAGCCGGTCCGTCCTCGTCGCCGCCATCGTGTCGAGCTGGCCGACCATCTCCGTCCACTGGATGTCCGTCTCAAGCCGCGCCGCTTTGATCTTGACCGCGATCTTCGCGTTGAGCACCAGCCCCTCGATGCCCGGTTCGTTCACCTCTTCGCTGATCCGAACCTCCTCCGGCGGCTCCGCGAGCGTCGGGTCCGTGATCGACCGAAGAAACTGCTGCATCAGGATGACAAGTCCGAGAAGCACCACGGTCAGCACCGGCGCCAGCCGCCGCATCCAGGCGTTGAAATCGTGCTCCCGGTCCGTGAAGTTTGGAATGCCGTACAAGAGGACCCCCGCAAATCGCCGGGCAAACACGCATGGGCTTCCATGCACGGGCAGCGCCCGGACGAGGTCCGAGTGTACCGCCAGACCCACCACCTTGCATCCGCTGAACGACGATGGGAACGGTTCCTGAATGCGGCGTAAACTGTTCCAGTCATGACGATCCACGCCGACCAAGCCCCCTCCCTCGCCCCGCTTCCCCTTTCCAGAGAAGCTTCGGGCCCCTTCGCCGGCGTTGTGACCGTCACCCTCGAACAGCCGGGCAAACCCGTCGTCGTTCTTGACGAAACCCTCATCCGCCGCCTCGAGCTCACGCTCAAGCAGGTCCCCCGGGATTCCCGCGGCCTTGTCCTGGCTTCCGCAAGCGAGCGCGTCTTCGTCGCCGGAGCCGACCTCAAGACCATCCAGGACGCTTCCGACGCCGACCTGCACCGCTACCTCGCGTACGCCGCAAGCGTCTTCGCTCTTCTCCCGGCCCTCCCCTTCCCGACCGTCGCCGCCATCAACGGCGCGGTCCTCGGTGGCGGCCTCGAACTCGCGATGCACTGCGACGGCCTCGTCGCCGCTCCCGGACTCAAGCCTTACCCCGTCGGCCTCCCCGAAGCCGGCCTCAACATCTGCCCCGGCTGGGGCGGCACCAACCTCCTCCCCGCCCGGATCGACCCCGCTCAGGCCATCCTCATGACCGCCGAGGGCAAGCCCTTCCTCTTCGACAACGCCAAAGCCGCCGGGATGTTCGACGCGGTCGCCCCCTCCGCCGCTGACCTCCTCGACACCGCCCGCCGCTGGGTCGTCGACCGCGCCGCCAAGGGCCGCCTCGAACGCGACGGCGCCCCCCTCCGCTGGATCGGCCGACCCTCCGTCGCCGCCAGGGTCCTCGAAGCCCTCGAATCCGTCCGAGAAACCCTTCCCCAGACCGAAGCCGCCGCCGCCGTCGCCCTCGCGATCGACGACGGCCTCGCCAAGGGCTGGAACGCCGCCCTCGCCACCGAACAACGAGAGTTGGTCCGTCTTCGCGGAACCCCCGCCGGAAAAGCGTCCATCGCCGCCTTCTTCGCGAAGAAGTAATCAGCAACCAGTACGCAACCGTTCCCCGATCCATCCCCACCCGAGGCACCCATGTCCAACCTGAAGAATCTCAAAGGCATCTCCGACGCGGACAAAAAACTCCTTGAGCAGGCCGAGGAATGGCTGGGCGCTGAACCGGCCAAGATGGGCCCGGTCAAGAACCTCTTCTGGGGCAAGATCAAGGAAGACTACTACTTCCCCTACCCCCAGCAGGACCCGCGCGAACAAGCCGAGTGCGACCAGGTCCTCGCCCGCCTCGACGAATACCTCCGCAACGAACACCCCTCCGTCTGGATCGATCAGGAGCAGGAGATCCCCCCGCAGGTCATCAAACGCCTCGCCGAACTCGGCGTCCTCGGCATCACCATCCCGAAGGAATACGGCGGCCTGGGCCTGGGCGTGACGAGCTACAACCGCGTGCTTGAACGCATCGGCTGGTCCTGCGGCTCTACCGCCGTCCTCTGCTCCGCCCACCTCTCCATCGGCTGCGGCGCGGTCAAACTCTTCGGCAACCCCGAGCAGAAGAAAGCTTGGCTGCCCCACCTCGCCAAGGACTGGGTCTCCGCGTTCTGCCTCTCCGAGCCCAACGTCGGCTGCGACGCCGGCGGCCAGGAAACCCGCTGCGAGAAGACCCCCGACGGCGAGTACTACATCATCAACGGCGAGAAGAAGTGGGCCACCTCCGGCGGCATCGCCGGCCTCTTCACCGTCATGGCCAAGCAGAAGATGACCGACCCCAAGACGGGCAAGGAATCCGAGAAGGTGACCGCCCTCGTCTGCCACCCGTGGATGGAAGGCATCGAGATCTTCCAGAAAAACCGCAGCAAGTGCGGCATCCGCGGCACCTGGCAAGCCCGCATCAAGTTCACGAACGTCAAGGTGCCCAAGTCCAACCTGCTCGGCCAGGAAGGCCGCGGCCTCCAGATCGCTCTCTCCTGCCTCAACTACGGCCGCTGCACACTCTCCGCCGGCATGGTCGGCGGCGCCAAGCGCGTTCGCGATCAAGCCACCAAGTGGTCGATGACCCGCTTCCAGTTCGGCGCCGCTCTCGCCGACAAGGAACTCGTCCGCCGCAACGTCGCCCGCATGGCCGCGTACTGCTACGCCATGGACGCCGTCCTCTACATGACTACCGGCATGCTCGACCGCAAGGACGACGACATCCAGGTCGAAACCGCCCTCTGCAAGGTCTTCTGCTCCGAGTTTGGCTGGCGAGCCGTCAACGACGGCATGCAGATCATGGGCGGCGAAAGCTACATGACCGAGAATGAGGTCGAGCGCGTCTTCCGCGACTCCCGCATCAACCTCATCGTCGAAGGCGCCAACGAGGTCATGCAGTCCTACATCTTCGGCTACGGCGGCAAGCAGCTCGCCGAGCAGATGCTCGGCATCAAGAACGCCCTCATGAAGGATTCCGACGAGGGCCTGGGCGCCTTTATCGCCAAAGCGATGAAGAACTCCCTCCGCCCCGAGATCATGAAGATCGCCATCCCCCTTGGCCTCGAGGTCTTCTTCGGCATCCGCCGCTCCGCCCCCGTCCTCTCCAAGCTCCACAAGGACCTCAAGCCCTACGCCGACCGCATCTCCAACCTCACCCGCGAGCACACCTACCAGTTCAAGATCATGTCCAAGAAGTACGACGTCAAGCTGCTCGACCGCCAGGTCGTTCAGGCCCGCGTCGCCAACGTCGCCATCCTCGCCCACGCCTACCTCTGCACCCTCGCCAAACTCGACCTGGACCTCCGCAAGCACGGCAACAACGGTGTCGACCTCGAGTTCGCCCGCGACCGCGCCGCGGCCATCCACTTCCTCGACCTCGCCGAGGTGGAGATCCGCGAGAACATCCGCTCGATGTATGAGAATGCCGACGACACCATGCTCGACGCCGCCGACGCGGCCCTCAAGCACTGCCAGTCGCTCCCCAACTCCTCGTTCATCATCCCCGAGCGCACGCCCCTCCCCGGTGCCCGCGGCACAGGCCGCACGCCCGGTCAGGACGGCATCAAGCAGTTCCCCGGCGAGAAGTGGGAGGGCAAGCCGCACCAGCCGGTCCGCCCCGCCGAAGCAACGACCCACTGAGCCGGTTCCGCAGCTTTAGTCCACCTTGAGCGACTGAATTCCGTCGATCTTCCCGCCTGATTTCAGCCGGGCTTGGTCGTCGGCTTCAATCTGCTTCTTCACGGAGTCGTACCGCCATCCGTTCGTGTTCGCGCCCGCCGCGACCCCGTCGATCCGGATCGTCTGCCGGCGGTTCGCCATGTTCACCGGAATGTCCTTCAGATAAGGCCCGAAAAGCCCCGTCACCGACACGTTGCCGATGTCGTCCGTCTGGCTCCGAAGCCGGTTGCGGAAGTTCACCTGCGACGTGCTGATCGTCCCGTTCGGCTCCGTCGCCGGACACCGGTTCCCGTGCTCCGCCATGTACGCGTCAATCGCGCGCTGAAAGTGCCCCGTCGAAGCGATCACCTGCGCATCCACCGCCCGGTCCGTCGCTCCGCCAAGCTTCGGGATCGCGATCGCACCGATGATCCCCATGATCACAATCACGATGACCAATTCGATCAGCGAGAACCCGCGAACCACAAGCTGGCGGCATCGATAGGACACTTCACGGCAAATCGACCGTTCCGACACACCGCTCCGCGCAATCAATCCCGACGCGGCAAACCACGCGGGCACCCGCTCGCGCGACCGTCGCAGCCCTTCCAATCGCCCGCATTATCGGCTCCTCAAAGCCCGTCCCCCGGGGAACTCACCCCTGCCCCGCCACGCGATCGACCTCATCGAGCGTGGTCGCGCCCTCGCCCACAAGCCGCCAGCCGAACTGCGCCAGCGTCGTGAACAGGCCCTGCTCGATCACCTTCTTCATCGCGTTGATCGTCGGCTCGCGAAGCACCACGTCCCGCAGATCGTCGTTGAACTCAAGCAGCTCGAACAACGCCCGCCGCCCGCGATACCCCGTCCGCAAGCACCTCGGGCACCCCGTTGCCGTGAACATTTCGTGCTTCCCGTTCAGATACTTGCCCAGCCGCGTCGCCACGCCCGGCGGGATCGGCACCGGCCGCTTGCAGTGGTCGCACAGGATCCGCACCAGCCGCTGCGCCAACACCAGGTCCAGCGAGTTCGCCACCAGGTACGGCTCCACCTTGAGGTCAAGCAACCGGAACACCGCCGCGATCGTGTCCTTCGCGTGCACCGTCGAGAAGACCAGGTGCCCCGTCATCGCCGCCTGCATCGCCGTCCGCGCCGTCTCCTCGTCACGGATCTCGCCCACCAGAATCACGTCCGGGTCCTGCCGCAGCACGCTCCGAAGCAGCCCGCCGAACGTGTTCCCCTTCTGCTCATCGATCGGGATCTGCGTGATGTTGTCAAGCTGATACTCGACCGGATCCTCGATCGTCACCACGTTCCGCGTCTCGCGGTCGATCTCGCGCAGCGCGTTGTAAAGCGTCGTCGTCTTGCCCGACCCCGTCGGCCCGCACACCAGGAACATCCCGTGATCCTGATCCGCCGTCCGACGCACACGGTCCGCCATGTACATCACCATGCCGACCTCGGTCAGGCTCGATGGTGCGTTCATGATGTCAAGCACGCGAAGCACCAGCTTCTGCCCGTACACGCTCGGCGTAAAGCTCACGCGGTACTCCACCCGCCGCGAGTCAAACAACCCCGAAAAGTGCCCCTCGAGCACCGCATCCCGCCCCGCGACGCGCATGTTGCACGCTGCTTTCACCAGCCCGAACACAAGCTCGCCCGCCCGCTGCGGAAGCTCAAGCACCGTCACCATGTTGCCGTCGACGCGAAGACGAACGTGATACGTC
>JBIKTT010000165.1:0-5552 GCA_044347925.1 Phycisphaerales bacterium | reverse complement strand
CGCGAGCAAGCACGGCTGGGAGACCGAGTTCTGGTACGTCCACCGCCCCTTCGCCGACACCGTCCGCGCCGTGATCGAACGAAGCCAGCGCACCGGCCGCTGGAACCTCCTCGCCGAGCTTCCCCGAACGCACGTCGAAGCCCAAGCGACGATCGTCCGCTTGCGCCGCGAGTTCTACGAGACGCCCGGGATCAAGTTCCGCGCCCAGTACAACGCCTCTGCGGCGGCGGCCGGGTCGGCGTCCCAGCCCGCTTCCCACCCCAAGCGCGGCTCACGCGTCTTCTTCCGCGACCTCAAAGAGGGCGGCGTCTACCACCACAAGGACGAGAAAGCCCTCCTCGCGATGATCCCGGGGATCCTCGCGAAAGCGATCAAGGACGGCCTCATCTGCGAGGAACTCGCGGCGATCATCGCTCCGCCCGCTTCCTCGACTCCCGCCGCTTCGCCCGCCGCCAAAGCCAAGGCGAAAGCCGATCAGAAAGGCCAGCCGAAAGGCAAGCACCGCCGCGGCCCCAAGCACCTCCCCCAACATCTCGCCAAAGCCGCCGCCGCCGGCGTCACGCCCGAGGAAGCCGAGTCCTTCCCCGCGTGGATGGAGAAACGCTTCGAGCGAGCGAAGAAGTCCTCGCAAAAGCTCGCCAAAGCCCGCGGCGACACGCTCAAGGTCGTCCGCGGCGTCGACATGAAGGGCGTCTAGGCGAAGATCATCATGCAATCGTCTCCCACACCTTCAGACCTCATCGGGCTGCTCGCCAGCGCGATCGGCGATTCGCTCAAGCGCCGCAACGCTTGGATCGTGGAGAAGGAAGGTCCGGTGACTCGCGTCCGAGTCCCGATGCTTCCAAAGGGTGTTGCCGGGGTCATAGGCCTTTCCATTCTCATACTGGTGTCGGCGGCGATGATCGTCGGTATGAGCTTCATCGCTTCCACGGCATGGAGGGGCACTTCGGTCGGCCCGGCCCCGGTCAACTTCGTGCTGGCGATCGTGGTCACGATTGGGATCACGCTCGCCAGCGTGATGGCGCTCACGGGGATCTGGCACATCGTCCTGTTCGTGCACATTCCCGAATCGCGGAAACCCGACGCGATTCGCTTCGACAATCGCGGCTGCGAATTCCCCCGCCTCGGCGTGGCGACGTCTCGTGCTTCTTGTCGCACGGTCCGTGTCGTCACGCGGCCCGACCCGCCCGGGATCTCAAACCGCTCGGACGCGCCGCGGCAGGACATCAGGATCGTCATCGAGGAACAGGGCGTGACACGCGAAGTGATCGCGATCCCGCACGGCGCGAGGCTTGACAAGCTCGGTCAGCGCCTCGCGGAGGAACTTGGGGTGCCGCTCGAGAAGGTGGTGGGGCCGCCCTGGGAGCCGTGACGGTCAGCCGACCACGCCCGCCGCTACCACCGACAGCGCACTGAGCACGAACCACGCGACCACCATCGGCGAGCGTTCCTCATCGCCCACGATCATCGAGCCCATCGGCTTCTCGAACCGGTACCACACGCCGAAGAGGCCGTCCTCCTGCCAACCCAGCACGATCCGCGAGACGGCGTACGAACCGGCGACGAGGACGGCGTAGGTCAGGACCAAGGTCGAGCCCGACGATGACGCGTTCGCGAGCGTGATCAGCCCGACAAGAATCGACACGCCGACGACAAAAGCCGCGGCTGCGAGGAGCGGGGTGTCCCACGTCGGCGGCGGCTTGCGATCCCCCGAAGGCCCGTCGTACTTCATCAGCATTCGTCCGCCGAGGGCCATAACCCAAGCATACGGGCTTGCGCTCTCAGAATGAATCGGCGGTCATCAGCCGATTGAAGGCAGATCCCTCGTATGAAAGGGGCGAGCCTCGCCTCAGAGCAGGCTTGGCTTGCTCGATCCAGTTCCCAATCAAGCCCCCACCTAAGAGAGGGTCTCTATGTTCGTACGTCCCATCGTGATAGCGTTGGCGGTTGTTCTCGTGTGCGCATCAAACACGACCGCCCAGCCCGTCGCCTCCCCGAGCCCGGCCGTTCTGCCTGTCACCCCCACCCCAACCCCCATCCCAGCTCCCACCCCAACTCCCACCCCCGCACCCGATTTCCGTTTCGAGTTCATCGATGTCGAACGGGCGATCCCGCTCGTAGCCGGTTCGACCGTGCTCGATACGCGCCCGCTCGCCAAGTACCTCGCGGGGCACATCCCTGGCGCGATCCGCCTCAGCGACGAGGCTGTGCGAGAGGCTTCGGGCTCGCTGCCCACCGCGATGCTCCCGTCCGATCGCCTCGCCGAGCTCTTCGGCCGCCTCGGTGTAGTTGATGACAAGCCCGCCCTCGTCTATAGCGACCACGAGGACCCGCTCGCCGCGACCTTGGTCGCCTACGCCCTGCTGAAAGCCGGGCACCCGCACGTCCGCGTGCTTGACGGCGGCTTCACCGCGTGGCAGGGTTCGGGTCCGGCGACGCAGGACTTTACGACCGTCACACCCAGGCTTTGGACACGAAGCCCGAACACCACGCTCGCCGCAACCCTCGACGATGTCCGCGAGGCCCTTCGTACCGAGGAAGTGGCGTTGATCGATGCCAGGCCCCCAAAGTTCTACCGCGGCGAGGGCAAAGCGTGGAAGCGCAACGGGCACATCCCCGGCGCGACCAACCTCGACTGGCACACGCTCGTGAACGCGGACAACGAGAGCCTGATGAAGCCGCCCGCCGCGATCCGCGACGTCATCAAAGCGTCCAAGGCGAGCCCCGACGACCCCACGATCGTCTACTGCGGCACCGGGCGCGAAGCCACACTTCTCTTTCTCACGCTTCGCACCGCCCCCGGCTGGCGCAACGTCCGTCTCTATGAAGGATCGTGGACCGAGTACCAGTCGCACGCCGACCTTCCGGCAGAGATCGGCAGCGAGCCGGGCGTCGCGATTTACACCGACGGCACAGTTTCCACCAGCGGCCAGCCGAGCGAGCGGACCATCCGCATGCTCGCCGATCGCGGGACTCGCGTCATCGTCAATTGTCGCACGCCCGGCGAAACACGCGAGGTCGGCTTTGCCGAGCGAGCGATCGTCGAATCGGCCGGCATGAAGTACGTGGAGATCCCTCTGGGCGGTTCCGAAGGTTACAACACGCAGGACGTCGAGAAGCTCCACGCCATCATCACCGAGCACGGCGGGACGACGGGCCTCCACCTTCACTGCGCCGGCGGCCCCCGGGCCTCGACGCTCTGGGCGGCGTACCTCGTCCGCTACGAAGGGCTCACCGCGCCCGCCGCCATCGAACGCCTCCGCAAGGCGGGCATGCTTCGGGAGTCTTCGCTCGAAAGGCTCGTGGGCGAGACGCTCCTGCCCACCGCCTCACGGTGATTGGAGGTGCCGCGGATCATTTGCCGACGCAGAACGTCGAGAAGACCCGCCCCAGCACCTCGTCCGGCGAGATGTGCCCCGTCACTTCCCCAAGCTGGTCGAGCGCGAGGCGGAGCTGGCTCGCGATGATCTCCGGCTCGACAAGCGTGCGGGCTCGCGCGTCAACCGCGTCCACCGCCACTCCGACCGACAAAGCCGTCGCCGACAGCGCCCGCCGATGCCGCGGCACGACGACAAGCACCTGATCCAGCGCCCCCGACCCGCGCCACGCGGCCGCGGCGATCCGCCGCTTGAGCTCATCGAGGTTCCACCCGTCCAGAGCGCACACCGGCAGCGAGTCGCCCGCAGGCGCGGCCCGCCCCGAGTCGGCTTTCGTCCGCACGCGGATCACGGTCGGAGCGGCACCCGCGACGGCCTCGAACACGCCGCTCGGGTCGCACTGCACGACGACGCTCGCTTCCGCGATCGCCCGACGCGCGGCCGCCTGCGCCGCTTCGTCGATCGCCCCGGAAGCCAGTTCATCCAGCCCGGCGAGGTCGACAAGCTCCACCTCGCCCGCGCCGGGCACGAGCCTGGAGAGATCCAGCCTTTCCGCGAGCACATCCCGCGTCGTCCCCGCGACCGCCGAGACCACCGCCCGCTTGCGGCCGAGCAGAGCGTTGAAAAGCGTCGACTTTCCGGCATTGGGCACCCCCGCGAGCACGACGCGCGGCCGCTCATCGCTCGATTCCGCCGCCGACGCGCCGAGATGCCCGCCGATCGCGTCTTTCAGAGCGATCAGCCGCTTCGCAAGCGCGAGCGGAGCGATCGGCACGACGTCTTCCTGATCCGTGAAGTCGATCCCCGCTTCGACCAGCGCCAGAAGCGTCGCCAACTCCTCCGCCCACCGGCGGTACGCCTGCCCGCTTCGTCCTTCGAGCAGTGACCGGGCCGAGTCGAGCTGTCCCCGCGTCTGCGCCGCGATCGTCGCCGCAACGCCTTCGGCTTCGTCAAGGCTCAGCTTCCCGCTCAGGTACGCCCGCGCCGAGAATTCCCCCGGTTCCGCCTGACGAACGCCCGGAAGAGCGACCAGAGCATCCACCAGCCGCGTCACGAGAGCAGGATTCCCAGGGCACTGGATCTCCGCGCAATCCTCACCGGTGTACGACCGCGGCGCAGGCATGCGGACCACGAGCACGGGGCAGGTCAGAGCGCCGATGAGCACGCGCGACGCGAACGCCCCGCGCACCTCAGGCACCCCGGGCTTGCAGAGCGCATCGAGCGCGGCCTGTGCGCTCGGCCCCGACATGCGGATGATCGCGCGCGGCGAGCGTCCCGGCCCGGTCGCGCACGCCACGATGGTGTCGCCCATCCGCATCGCGACCTCACGTCCCGGCGATCACCGCTTGTTGCGGAACCGGTCCTGCGGCCCGTTCTTGGGCTTGCCGCCGCCGGCCTGCTTGCGGGCCGCTTCTTCCTGCTTCTGCTTGGCGAGAGCGGCGCGTTCCTGGAGGTTGGACCACCAGTTCGCCATCGCCCCGCCGCCCTTGGCTTTGCGTTCCTCGCGCATCTTGTCGACGTTCAGCAGGTCGTGCTTGTCGATGTGGCTCTTGATCCACTTGCTCTCCATGATGCCAAGCACGGAGTTCGTGAAGAAGTAGAGCGTCAGCCCGCTGGGCGCGTTGTACATCATCAGCGGGAACAGGAACACGGTCATCCACTTCATCATCTTCATCTGAAGCTCCTGCTCCGGCGTCGTCGTCGCCGAGGGAGGAGGGCTCATGTACTTCTGCTGAATGTAGAAAAGCACGCCCATCAGAAGCGGCAAGATGTTGAACGAGGAGATCTCGCCCATCATCGGCGCCGTGAAAAGCGTCTTGTGGAAGTAGATCAGACGGTCCGGCTCCGCCAGATCGCCCAGGAACCAGAACGGGAAGCTCCCGTCCGGCGAACCCATCTTCTGGAACACGCCGAAGAACGCCGACTGGTGCCGGATCTCGATCGCGAAGAAGAGCATCGCCGAGAGCGCGATCCAGATCGGCGTCTGCAGGAACATCGGCAAGCACCCCAGCATGCCCGCGGGGTTGATCCCCTCCTCGCGCCAAAGTCGGGCCGTCTCCTCCTGCTGCTTCTTCGGGTCGTCCGCGAACTTCTCCTTGATCTGCTGCATCTTGGGAGCGATGCTCTGCATCTGCTTCCCGAAACGCTGCACGCGGATCTGCGACCACTTCGTCA
>JBIKTT010000163.1:0-5572 GCA_044347925.1 Phycisphaerales bacterium | reverse complement strand
CCGGAGCGTGATGGGGTTCATGGACGGCCACGCGGCGTACGTCAAGGTGATCCCCGGCCGGACGACGGAGTCGTACAAGAACGAGTTCTACACGACCGTGTTCGACGACCTGCGGATTCCGATCTGATGCCGGCCGGGCTTGAATGGCAGGGCCCGGGTAGACTCGTGGCGTGAAATCGCATTTCAATCTGATCGGTGGAGCGATGCGGCCCGCGGGTTCGGGGCGCGAGCTTGATGTTCACGAGCCCGCGACGGGTCGGGTCTGGGCTCGCGTGCCGGATTCGGGGAAAGCCGACATCGATGAAGCGGTGAAAGCGGCGGCGGCGGCTTTCCCGGCGTGGGCCGCGACGCCGGCGGTCGAGCGGTCGCGGTTGATGCTCAGGCTCGCGGACCTGATCGACGAGAATCTCACGCCGCTCGCCGAAGCCGAGTGCCGCGACAGCGGCAAGCCGATCAGCGCGGCGCGGAGCATCGACATCCCGCGGTCGGCGGCGAACCTCCGGTTCTTCGCGACGGCGATCCTCCACTCGGCGGGCGAGTCGCACGACTTTGACGGGGGCGGGACGCCGGGAGGCGTGCCGGCGATCAACTACACGCTTCGCAAGCCGCGGGGTGTCGCGGGGTGCATCTCGCCGTGGAACCTGCCGCTTTACCTGTTCACGTGGAAGATCGCGCCGGCCTTGGCCACTGGGAACACCGTGGTGGGCAAGCCGAGCGAGGTGACGCCGGTGACCGCGGCGATGCTTGGCGAGCTTTCGGTCAAAGCCGGATTCCCCGCGGGCGTGCTCAACATCGTTCACGGTACGGGGCCAGAGGCGGGAGCGGCGCTCGTCGAACATCCGGAGGTGCCGACGATCACGTTCACGGGATCGACGGCGGTCGGAAAGTGGATCGGCGAGACGTGCGGGCGGATGCTCAAGCGGTGCAGCTTGGAGCTTGGCGGAAAGAACGCGTTCATCGTGTTTGATGATGCGGACCTGGACGAAGCGATCGCGGTCGCGGCGCGGGCGGCGTTCAGCAACCAGGGGCAGATCTGCTTGTGCGGGTCGCGGCTTCTGGTGCATGAGAGCGTGTACGAGCGGGTGCTCGCGGGCGCGGTCGAACGGGCGAAAGGGCTCAAGATCGGGGACCCGATGGACCCGGCGACACAGTTCGGCGTGCTGACGAGCGTGGCACACCGCGAAAAGGTGGCGGGGATGGTTCGAGCGGCGGTGGAGTCGGGCGGGCGTGTGTTGTGCGGAGGGGAAGCTGCAGCAACGCCACCGACTTTCTACCCCCCCACCGTCATCACGGGGCTTGCGAGCGACTGCCGAGTCGAGCGCGAGGAGATTTTCGGGCCGGTGGTGACGGTGACGCGGTTCAAGACGGAAGCGGAAGCGGTCGCGCTCGCGAACGGAACGTCGTACGGCCTCGCGGCTTCGATCTACACGCGCGACACGAGCAGAGCCCACCGAGTCGCGGCGGCTTTGGAAGCGGGGATCGTGTGGGTGAACTGCTGGATGGTGCGCGACCTTCGGACGCCGTTCGGCGGCGTGAAGCAGAGCGGCGTGGGGCGTGAGGGAGGCGTGGAGGCGCTGAAGTTCTTCACGGAAGCGAAGAATGTGTGTGTGAGGGTGTGAGGAAATCTCCATGAGCGAGCATCGAGAGGATTGGGGTGTGTACATCAAAGAGACGGACGGTGGCCCCACGAGCCTGACCGTCGATCTCGGGTGGATGTCTTCTTGCCCAGACCGCGAGAAGACCGCTCTGCTGATGGTGCGGCTCGCGTGCCATAGGGGGCGGGAGAACGGCTTCCCGACGCAGGAGGAGCTCGCAGCCCTCTATGCGCTTGAAGACCAGGTGCTCGCGCACCTGACGCCGATGGGGTGGGCTCATGTCGGGACGATCCAGACCGGGGCGCGACGCGAGCTCGTGCTCTACGGGCCCGCGAAGCGCGCGAAGGACGTCGACTTTGGCTTTGTACCGGTCGAGCGTCGCGGCGACCCGTTCGTGCGAGCGGCCCAGGACCAGACGTGGGACTTCTACCGATCGGTCTTGTATCCGGACGCCGGCGCCCTTCAGAAGATCAAGGATGACCGCGTGCTCAAGACGCTTGCGGAGCACGGCGACGTCGCCGAGATCCGACGGCGCGTAGACCACTGGGCGTACTTTCCATCGGCGGGCAAGCGGCACGAGTTCGCCGCAACGGTGGAGCGGATGGGTTACGCCATCGAAGGCGTGAGCGACCCCGGCGAGACATCGGACCGGTACGGAGTGGCGTTCTTCCACACGTCGGAAGTCACACCGGAACAGATCCATGCCGTAACGACGGTGCTCAACGAGCTCGCGACTGAGATGGGAGGCGAGTACGACGGGTGGGAAACGCAAGTCATGCGGCGAAAGGCATCGCTTTGGAAGCGGATGCTGGGCCGCGATTCATGAAGGAGCAGCGATGACATCTCTTCATTCCAACACCGCCGCCGAACCCCTTGGCCCGTACGCCCACGCCCGCCGCGCGGGGAACCTGCTCTTTTTGTCGGGGATCGGCCCGCGGAAGCGCGGGAGCAAGGACATTCCCGGCGCGGTCGTCGATGCGACGGGGAACCTGGCGGATTACTCGATCGAAGCGGAGATGCGGTCGTGCTTTGAGAACATCCGGATCGTGCTTGAGGAAGCCGGGAGCCGCTGGGAGAAGATCGTCGATGTCGCGGTGTACCTGACGGACATGAAGCGGGACTGGAAGGAGTACAACCGCGTGTACGCGGAGTTTTTCAAAGCTCCGAACCTGCCGACGCGGACGACCGTCGAGGTGAAGTCGCTCCCAACGGGTGGGAACACGCCGATTCACTTTGAGATCAAGGTGGTGGCGGAGGTGTGAGAGATTGGAGTCACGCGAGTTCGGCCCGAACGCATGACGAGCCAAGCCTCCAAACCGATGTGCGACTGTGGGTATGAGCTTTCGGGGCTTGCCGGGCCGCCGTGGGCCTGTCCGGAATGTGCGAAGCGCACGGAGGTTTGGCCGCCGGAGGAATGGGAGGAATCGGCGAGGACTTCGCCACGCGAATGGGCGGTCGCCCGGTGGAGCCTGCTTGCGATGGTGCCGCCGGTTCTCGTCGTGCCGTGGATCGGATCGACGCTGATGATTGTGCCGCTCGCCATCGCGGCGGTCGGATGCGTGGTGTTTGCCGCGGCGCTTTCGTGGTCATTCGTGCGCGGCAAAAGCGGCGCGGATCTTCTGGTCGGGCTGATGCCCTTCGGCTGCATGATGGCGTTCATGTTCGTGTTCGCAGCGACGTTGCTCTTTGCAGTTGTGCAGATCCTGCGCGGCGCGTTTGCTTGAGCTCGGGATGCACCACGCGACCGGGTCAGGATCGGCAGTTGCCGCTTTCACGGATTGCCACGCTGTTCAGATTCTGCGAGCCGCTCGCGTTCGCGCTTTGCCGCGGCCTCCTCGGCGATCTTTCGGATCTGCTCCGCGAACGATTCTCGCCGCTGAGATTGATGAAAGTGCTCGCGGGATTCGTTGGTGAGTCGGCGTTGACCTTCAATGTCGGAGTTCTGCAGGTGGCGAGACCACCCTCCAAGCTGGCGGCCGATCTCCTCGGCATCAGCCCGAAGCTCGTTCGCGCAGGCCCTTGTTTCGGCTGAAACAGGAAGTTCCGCGGCGATCGAGAGCATGGACCGGCACTCGCCGGCGCTGCCCTTGGCGATGTAGATGTACCGGAGAAGCAGCTCCGTCGTGCCCGCTTCGAAGCCCTCCGCGATGTTGTTGCTGATGGAGAGCGAAGCCCGCTCGAGCTGATCGGCGAAGTCGCCCTTGCGTCGAATGACCGGGTCGTCAGTGAACTGCGCGACCCGGATGAAAAAACGAGCCGCGTCTTTCCAGACCTTGAGATCCTCGAAGCGGTCGTATTTCATGGCGGAATTCCAGCATTTCAAATTTCAAATTTCAAATCTCAAATTCTCCGGACGCGATCGCCTGATCCGCTCTTACCCAAAGCTCCGCCCCGTCTCCAGATCCACCAACTTCCACTTGAGCGCCCGGCATGCTCGTTCGAGCACCGGCCAGGCGATTTCATCGTCGGTCATCGTCACCATCGCTTGCGAGACGGAGTCGGTGGTCGTCGGGATCTCGACCATCATGCCCGGGCCGTGGAGGACTTCGGTGCCGGCAGTTTTGGAGCGGACAGAACCGTCGACCGCGGTGTTGTAGCGGGCGAGGGCTTCCTTGACGGCGGTGTGCGAACCCAGGGGAGCGGGCGGCTCACCTTTGGCGACACTCTTCATCAGCACGACCTGACGCTTGGGCACTACGCCTCCTCCTCGGAATCATCTTCGTACACCGAATCCTCGCGCTGAGGACGAGCGACCGGGCCGCGTGCTTTGAGCAGTTCGACGGCGGCGGTGAGCAGGCGTTCGAGCGGGACGGGCTTGAGCATGTACTTGTCGACGCCGAGGGATTCGGCGTAAGCCTGATGGCGGCGGCCCTCGTTGGCGGTCACCATGATGACGACCGGGCTGTCCTCGCGACCCTTGATCTTCTCGACAGCGAGAAAGCCGGAGCGTTTGGGAAGCATCATGTCGAGGATGACCAGATCGGGCGGGTCCTCCTTGCAGATGCGCACGGCTTCGGCGCCGTCGGCGGCCAGGGCGGTCAGAGCCCCTTCGGACTGGAACGCGGCGTCGATGGATTCGAGCACGTCCTGATCGTCGTCGACGATGAGAACCCTGACATCTTCAAGCCTGCCGACCGCTTCGGACATGGTGCGTCTCCTGAGGCAACCGTAGCCGCGTGTTCCGCCGGGGAGCCGCGCGGCTCACCCGGCGACGGCACGGCTTTCCCGTTCGCTCCGCTCGACGATCCGTCCGAGTTCATCGTCGGTCATCCAGGGGAGGGAGCGAAGCTTGTCCCGGAGGCTGTCCGGGAAGGGCTTGCCGTTGCGTTCGTGCGGCGGACGGCTTCTCCAGATTCGGTGCATCCAGAGGTACTGATCCGGGGCTTTGAGAATCATCGCTTCCATCGCGCGGCGGTAGCGTGCGGTCAGGTAAAAGAGCGGGTCGGGCTGGGCCCGATAGTCCTCAGGCCCGAAGACGTCCTGAATCTCCATGACGTAGCCCAGGCCCCGGCCCGGGCGGGCGGCTCGCTCGGCCGCGGTCTGCCGGCGGGCGAATCCGCAGACCATCACCGCGTCGTGCTGGAGAGCCATGAGACCGATCGACTTGTACGTCGAGGTCAGGCGGCCAAAGCAGGGGACGAAGACGCCGCGGTCGCCGCCGTTCTGATCGGCGATGAGGCCGACGGGGTGGCCGGCTTTCATGGCTTTAGGGAGGTCGTGCACCGCGCCGAACTTGGACACCATGGTCATCCCCTGGCGCTGACGGCTTTCGCGGACCCAGAGGTCAAGCGGCTTGAGGTCGAGCGGGCGGTACACCGCGTGGAGCGGGAAGCCCATCATGGCGATCGCAGCGCCGACGAGCTCCCAGTTCCCGACGTGCCCGGAGATCATGATGCAGGGGCGCTCGCCGATGAGCCTGGCGACGGCCGGGTGGATGTCTCCGACGGCGAGGTGTCGATGCCAGGAATCGACGCTGA
>JBIKTT010000164.1:0-5572 GCA_044347925.1 Phycisphaerales bacterium | reverse complement strand
ATCTCCGCGACGCGATGCTCGGGCTTCGCGATCACCACGGGCAACACGGCTTCGACACTTGCAGGCCCCGAAGGAAGTTGCTCGGGGGCCCCTCGCGGAATGAGCTGCGGTCAGCGCCGACGCGAGGCCATGATCACCAAACCCGACAGCAGTGCCGCGAATGAACCGGGAGTCGGAACGCCGAAGTGGATTCCCCCACCCG
The DNA here is from genome assembly GCA_044347925.1 of Phycisphaerales bacterium. GTDB lineage: Bacteria > Planctomycetota > Phycisphaerae > Phycisphaerales > UBA1924 > UBA2396. The sequence continues at coordinate 5,370 of JBIKTT010000164.1, read as the reverse complement.
CGAGCAAGACGTCGCTCGTTTGCGTCGGTCGCGTCGCCGAGGAAGATGAGTAGTACGTTGCGACGCCTCTCGAAAGCTGATCCAGTTCGAAGCGAAGCGACCGCTCAAAGAAATCGGATGCGAGGACGTCGAACCGAAAGACCATCGCGGGGTTTTGGCGACTGAACACGCTGCCCGCCGAAGCGGGATCGCGCTGGAAGAACGTCAAACCCGCAGAGTCATTGGTGTTCGAGGCGTCGGAAGCGGCGTCTATACGCCAGCTTCCCGAACCGTCCTGATAGATCGCGTTGGTCGCCGCTCCGAAATTGAACGGTCCGACACGACCGGTGCTGGTGCCTTCGGCGAACACAATTGAATCCGTCGCTGCGAGCCCCGTCGCGCGCAGACGAAGCGTTGCTCCCCCCAATCCCCATGCGTCGAGCCCGAAGCCCGACATGAAGATCGCCCCCTGCGTGCGGAAGCGAAAGCCGTCGACATCGCTCGACCAGGTTGCTCCGCCGTCACTGCTGAACTTCACTTCGAGACGAATCTCAGCCGTGGCGGCGCCGGCGAGACACATGGACCCCGCCAGTGCATTCATCAACACGTTCATCGTGAGGCTCCACTTGGTTCATGCGACGCGCCGAGCGGCGACGAGTCCAACACGCTTCGGAGCCGGAGATCGCGAAGTTCCAACGTCCGCCTCGAAACAGCTCATCCATGACGCGAAGCTCGCGGGTGCTCGCCACAAAAACACAACCTCCCGCCGGCGTGAGGCCGACGGGAGGTTGGTTTCTTGGCAGTCATCCAGATCAGCCGTGGGGCCGATCGGGTTTTTGACTTTGGTCCGCCAATCTTCTGATCCCTTGCGGGTCAGAGAGATTTAGCGACCGCGGCGGCGGCCGGCCACCAGACCACCGAGGGCGACGAGGGCCAGCGTGGCGGGGGTCGGGACGACGTTGATCGTGCCACCGGCGAGGTTGGCAGCGACGCTCGTCGGGCGGGTCGCGCCGGAGGAGCTGTAGTAGGTGGCGACGCCGCGGCTCAGCTGGTCGAGAGCGACCGTGATCGCGTGGTCGGCGCCGACGGCCGTCTGGACGTCGAAGCGGAAGACGAGGGCGGGGTTGTTGCGGCTGAACGCACCGCCAGCGGACGAGGGGTCACGCTGGAAGAAGGTCATGCCGGCGCCCGTGCTGCTGTTGGCGGCGTCGGAGGCGGCGTCGATGCGGAACGCACCGGCGGAAGCGAAGATCGCGTTCGTGGCCGCACCGAAGTTGAAGGGACCGACGCGACCCGTGTCGGTGCCGGCGCCGAAGGCGGCCGATTCACCGGCGATCAGGCCCGTGCCGTTCATGCGGAGGGTGGCGCCACCGAGGCCCCAGATGTCCCCGCCCGAACCGGACATGAAGATCGCGCCCTGGACAACCGAGCCAGCGTTCGCGTTGACCGAAGAGGCCCACGTGGCGCCGCCGTCGGTCGAGAACTTGACTTCGAGGTTCAGCGTGACCTGCGCGTTAGCGCCAGCCGCGATACCAGCCACACCGACAAGACCCATGATCACATTCTTCATAACGATCTCCTCACACTTCTGTTGGATGACCCGAAACCTTGTGACACGAAACGAACGACTCGTTCCTGACCTCTCACAACATGCCTCAGGATCTGGAAAATGCCAACCAAAAGGACAAAAGATGCTGAGAATTTCGGTTTTTCCGTCTGTGACGGACGCCGATACTCGGGGCATGGAAGGGTTTCGAACGGCTTTTCGACCGTCCTTGGGCCTCTTTTTTCCCATCTTCACGACCTATAACCACGTTTGCCCCCCGAAGCCCGTCCATCGTCACAAACCGCACAAAGGCGCAAAATCCGCGCAATCGGGTCCCCACTCCCGTCAGGAGCCCACGCGATAACCGGGGAATCCCGCGGGGTTTACGCCACGGGACCCGTCCAGGCTGTTTCGGGGCTTCGCAGGGGGGGAAAAGTGGCCGCGTCAGGTGCGATCCGGGCCGTCGGAAACGGGACCGTTGAAGGTCTTCCAGTGGGCCGGGGGCGGCGAGTAGATGTGGAGCGTGACCGCGTCGGTGCCGGGGGGCTCGAGGTTGGCGACCTGGTGGATGTCGTCGTCCTCGGCGGAGCAGACAAACCCGGCTTCCATCTGCGTGGTCTGGATCGGGCACGCGAGGCCGCTTGGCGTCATTTTGAACCGGATTTCCGTGGGTGCGCCGTGCACCACTCGGAACGCGCACGAGGAGCCCACGTGGTTGTGGATCGGCGTGCAGTGTCCTGAACGCCAGCACAGTGCCAGAAGCTCAAAATGCGGGGATTCCGCGATGGTGTTGCGCTTGTACGAGCAGCTTCCAAAGCAGAGGGCGGGCTTGAGGTCGTCCAGGGTCAGATTCAGGCCAGCCAGGAGGTTGGAAAGCACGGAAAGATCCGCTCGACCCTTGAGGGAACCGAGGTAGGCGATGAGGGGCGCGAGTTTGGGGAACTTGGCCGTGGCGGTCGCCGCATCACACCCGGGCTTGGGAGCGTGCGTACAGGCCGTAGCGGAGGTTGATTCAGCGGTCGCCATAGGTACCTCAGAGCTAGTTTACCGAACGCGAAGCCCGGCTCCAATGCTCAAGCGGGCGAAAGCTCGCCGGAGTCCTTCGGCTTTTCGACCATCGACGCGGCCCAGGACGCTCCGATGGGCACCCCGAACAGGCCACCCGCCGCCCAGTCGAGCGGGAGGATCCGTCCAAGGGCGAAGAGCTGGTTGATCGATTCGGAAGCCACCGCCCGGGTCTGGGGGATGATCGTCTGGGAAGCCGTGAATTTGAGGTAGAGCACGGTGAGCAGGGCGACGACGGGGAGAGCCAGGACAGGGGGGAGCAGGCTGGGGGTTTTGTGCTGGCTTCGGGCGGCGGCGCTGGCGGCAAAGCCGGCGGCGATGCCACCGAGAAACGCGGCGAAAATGGCTTGCCCTTTGGTGGTGTTGATCGCGACGATCCACCCCACGACCCCGGCTGCGACTACGGCCGCGGCGAGGGAAGCGATGAACTGCCCGGGGACGAAGCCCTCACGGATGCCCGCAAGGCCGGGAGGGGGGAGCGAGGGTCCGTGGTGGAGGCCCTGTTCCTCGGCGGAAACGGGGGAGACGGCTTCGATGATCAGGCCCGTGAGCGCGATGAGCGGGATGAGGAGGACGGCTTCGAGAATCAGCCCGTTCAGGGCGGAAGCGGCGTCGGCATCGCCGAGGAGCTGGCGGGCGTTGGCGGTCACCGAAGTGGTCCACATGAGCCCGAAACCGACCATGCACAGGCCTCGGCCGCGGGTGACCATGCGTCCGGAAACCACCCCGACAAAGCCGGTGAGCAGGAATGCGGCGACCAGCAGCGCCGCACCCATCAGGGGTGCGGAAGAGGTCAGAGGGGTGGTCGCGGGGTCGCCGTCCGGCGCGCGCAGGGTCGTCAGGAGCCACGCGGTGAGCGGGCCGAGCACCGCGAACGCGGCGAGGGTGTCGACGACCTTCACGAAGCCTTTGGGCATGAGCGGATGGTACCGCGCACGCTTGCGCGACGCGCGGGGCGCTCGGGCTTATTCCTGGGGGACCAGCCAGTACAAGCGGTAGTTGCCGCGCTCGTAGACCGCGTCGATCCCGCGGAAGGCGAGATCATCCGCGCCGCGGCCGGGCACGAGCAGCCGGAACGTGCGGTTGCCGACGGGCCGTAGGAAAAACCCGGGCGTGAACTCGCCCATCGGCATGAGGTTGAAGAGCTTGATCACGTCGGCTTTGTGGGATTTCAGCAGGGCAAACCCGGCGGAAGGGGACATTCCCTGCGCGGCCATGTCGGTCTTGGCCCGCGTCGAAAGGAGGTCGGTGACGAAGACCGACTCCCAGTCCTCGTCGAGGCATTTGTCGATGTTCGCGATGAGCTGGCGCACGTTGGTCGACCGGGCTGTCTTCGTGCCGTCGGGATTCTCGACGATGGTCGAGTCGTCGGTGACCGCCGGGAGGAGGATGCCCGGATCCTCGACGACCCGCTTTTCCTGCGTCACGGCGTCGGGCAACCCCATCAGCGGCCCGTCGTTGCGGACGATCCGCTCCTCGACGCACCCGGAGAGGGCTACGCAGGCTGAAAGGCACAGGATGGACAGGCGGCGTGGCATGGAATCAGGTTCGCACCGGGGTGAGGGTCGGTTCTTGGCGGCCTTTGCGCCAGCCGTCGTGCACGGCGAACTCCGCTCGCTGGCCGGGCTGATCCAGCCGCAGGTGGCACCCGCGGGATTCATCGCGCCACAGGGCCGAGCGGGCCATGACCGAGCCGACCAGGAGCATGTTCTGCACCTCCCAGCCGTCGGGATCGTCGAAGATCTTGTCGAGGGTGTAGCGGGCCCAGAAATCCAGCATGATCGCGACATCGCGGAGCCGCGGGGCCGTGCGCTCAAGGCCGACGTTCTTCCACATCGCCGACCGCAAGCTCGATCGCACGTCCGCGAGGTCGAGTTCGCCCTGATCCGAGGGTCGGATATCCGACACGATCGGGACGGGGGCTTGAATTCCGACGGCCCAGCCCGGACGCGCGGCCGGCGCGTCGACGGCGTGGCCCTTCATCTCGGCGCAGACGCGGCCGGCGATCTCGCCCATGACCAGACCCTCGAGCAGCGAGTTGCTCGCGAGACGGTTGGCTCCGTGCAAGCCGCAGGCGGCCGTCTCCCCCACCGCGTACAGGCCGGGCGAGTCCGTTCGAGCGGCGAGATCCGTGCGCACGCCGCCGACCATGTAGTGGGCCGCGGGGTGAACGGGGATGAGCTGCTTGGAGGGGTCGAGGTCGAACCGCTTGAGCGTCGCGGCGATGCCCGGGAAGCGAGCGGCGAAATTCGGGATGTGACGGCAGTCGAGGTGGACGGGGGCTCCGCCCTGCTTGGCGATCTGTCGGACGATGGCGGAAGCGACGATGTCGCGCGGCGCGAGGTCGCCCATGGGGTGGGCGTCCTTCATGAACCGCATGCCGGCGGCGTCGACGAGGAAAGCTCCCTCGCCGCGGACGGCTTCGGAGATGAGGGCGCGACTTGCGCCGGGCAGGTAGAGGCAGGTGGGATGGAACTGGACGAAAGCCATGTCGGCGAGCGTGGCTCCGGCGCGATAGGCGAGCGCGAGGCCGTCGGCGGTGGCTTGGGGCGGGTTGGTTGTTTCGCGATAGACAACGCCCGCGCCGCCGGAGGCGAGGATGGTGGCTTTGGCCCAGATGACCTGCAAGCCGTACTTGGGGTGGTGGGTGATGGCGCCCATGACGGGCGCACCGGGCTCGCGGCTTGGCGTGATGAGGTCGAGGGCGAAGCAGTGCTCGAAGACGCGGAGGTTGTCGGTGGATCTGGCTTTGGCGAGAACGGCCCGCTGGATTTCGCGGC
>JBIKTT010000162.1:0-5594 GCA_044347925.1 Phycisphaerales bacterium | reverse complement strand
CTCGGCCGTGAACTGGGGTCGCTCGTCACCATCCGCGGGATCGTCACGACCGACGGACGCAAAGCCGAGAGCGGCGTCTTCTGGCTTGATGTTCAGTCCGTCGAGGGTGTCTCCGTGGAACCGGGGGTCACCATCGCGCTCGCCCCGCACGTCGTCGGGTGGGGCGAGCGGGACCAGGGCAAGGGCCCGCCCAAGCTTGAGATCGGAAGGGAGTTCGAGCTCAAAGGCTACGAGACGGGTGCGTTCGTGGGCGTTCCAGACGGCGCGGACCAAGCGGCGGGCGTCGTGCTGCCGTCGCCAGGCTTCCACTTCCGTCCGCACTTCGTGGTCGTCGGCGGTAGTCCTCTCGAACTGCGGCCCGCGGCTCATGAGATACGGTGAATGGCCAACGCTGCCGCACGTTAGTGTTTGCTATACTTGTCCATGCCGAAGCGGTCTACGTGTCGAGCGGTCTTGATGGCGGGTCTAACGTCATGCGTCACCCTTGGAACTCTTGCGGCTTTCCGTGGCTGCGTGATGATCGGGGCGGACCCGCGCGCGATGGACCCGTTGCCGCTTGCCGCACCGGACACGAGGACGCTAGCGGAACGGCTTCGCGGGCATGTCACGGAGCTTGCGGGAGCGATCGGCGAGCGAAACCTCGTGCATCCGGAGCAGCTCAAGCGGGCGGAGCACTATCTTGCGGCGCAGCTTGCCCGGGCGGGGCATGTGGTGCGGTGGCAGACGTACGTGTGCCGCGGGCACGAGGTGTCGAATCTTGAGGTAGAGATCAAGGGGACGACCAAGCCCGGCGAGATCCTGGTCGTGGGCGCTCACTACGACAGCATCAATCATCGCGGCGTCGCGAGCCCGGGAGCCAACGACAACGCGAGCGGCACCGCCGCCGTGCTTGAACTGGCTCGGATGCTGAAGGATTCCGCTCCAGGGCGGACGATCCGCCTGGTGCTCTTTACGAACGAGGAACCGCCGTACTTCTGGACGGATGAAATGGGGAGCCTCGTGTACGCCCGGGCGTGCAAGCAGCGCGGGGATGCGATTTATGGCATGATCTCGGTTGAGACGATCGGGTACTACCGGGATGAGAAGGGTTCGCAGGACTATCCGCCTCTGGCGGGGGTCGGCCGGTCGGATGTCGGGAACTTCATCGCGTTCGTCGGGCCGGCGAGCAACGGGGGCGGGGACTGGGTCGAGCGGTGCACGGCCGCGTTTCGGGCGGCGAGCGAGATGCCCGCAGAAGGGGCGGCTCTGCCGAGCCTGGTGCCTCGGATCAATTCGAGCGACCACTGGAGCTTCTGGAAGCAGGGGTGGCCGGCGCTGATGGTCACCGATACCGCGCCGTACCGGTACCCGTACTACCACAAAGCGGAGGACACGCCGGACAAGCTCGATTACGAACGAATGGCACGCGTGGTCGAGGGCGTGGCAAAGACGGTGCTCGCCGTGGCGGGTGATGAGAGGTCGATTGATACGCTTGCGGGTGCTGGGACGCAGGGGAGATGAGGTAGGGAACAACACCGCTCTGGAGAGCGGTGCCACGACACAGCAGTGCCACCCATGAGCCGTATCAGTTGTTGAACAGGAAGTGGCAGACGTCGGCGTCTTTCATGACGTAGTCCTTGCCTTCGATGCGCATCTTGCCGGCTTCTTTGATGGCTTTCTCGGTCTTGTACTTCTCGAGGTCCGCGACGGAGTAGATTTCCGCGCGGATGAAGCCTTTTTCAAAGTCGGTGTGGATGACGCCGGCGGCTTGCGGAGCCGTCGCGCCGATCGGGACCGTCCAGGCGCGGATTTCCTTGGGGCCGGCGGTGAAGTAGGACTGCAAGCCGAGCAGGTGGTAGGCGGCGGTTGCGAGGCGATTGAGGGCGGGCTCCGTCATTCCCATGCTCTGGAGCATCTCGAGCTTGTCGGCGTCGCCCAGTTCGGAGAGTTCGCTTTCGATCTTGGCGCAGACGGGGACGACCTCGGAGCCTTCCTTGGCCGCGTGCTCGCGGACCTTCTGGCAGAGGGGGCCTTCGCCGTTGACGTCATCCTCATCGACGTTCATCACGTAGAGGACCTTCTTGGTCGTGATGAGGCCGAGCATCTTGAGGGCTTTCTGCTGGTCGGGGTCTTCGAGTTTGAGCGAGCGGGCGGGCTGTCCGCTGTCGAGGATGGGCTTGAGCTTTTTGAGGACCTCGAAGCGGGTGACGGACTCTTTGTCGCCGGCTTTGGCGGCGCGTTCGGCTTTGCTCATCGCGCCCAGAACGACTTCGAGGTCGGCGAGGACGAGTTCGGTGTGGATGATCTCGATGTCGCGGATGGGGTCGACGGAGCCTTCGACGTGGGTGATGTCCTCGCCGCCGGGGGCTTTGGTGAAGCAGCGGACGACCTGGAGGATGGCGTCGACCTCGCGGATGTGGCTGAGGAACTTGTTGCCGAGGCCCGCGCCTTCACTGGCACCCTTGACGATGCCGGCGATGTCGACGAGGCGGAGCATCGCGGGGACGATTTTCTGGCTTTCGATGTGTTTGCGGATGATCTCGAGGCGTGAGTCCGGGATCGGCACGGCGCCGACGTTGGGCTCGATGGTGGCGAAGGGGTAGTTGGCGGCGAGCGCCCCCGCTTTCGTGAGGGCGTTAAAGAGGGTGGATTTGCCGACGTTGGGGAGACCGACGATGCCTGCTTCCATAAGGGCGGAATGGTAGACCTCACGAACCCCGATTCCCCTCCGAACGGGCGGTTCCGGCGGATTCCGCTACAATTTCCCGATGGGCATCCTGCCATCCAAAGCCCGCCCGACATGGGCCGGGGTGCTGGTCAGACAGCCAGTCGGCGACGTGCTTGTCCCGTGGCGGGACGCGATCGACCTGCGGGTGGTTTGGCTTGACGGACGGTGGGTGCGGATCGATTTCAACCTTCGCGACGAGGAGCGTGCCCGGGCGCTGCGGCGGCGGGCCCTTCGCAACCTTTGGCGAGCGGGTGAGGCTGTGACGTGGCGCAAGCCCGTCATAGGTCCGGCGTGGCTTGAGCCGATCGCCATGCTCATTCCGGCCGGATGCTGCGTCACGCTGGGCGTGATGGCGTTGACGTTTGCGATCGGCCGCATGACGACGCTGAACGAAGCGATTCGGGCGGAGGGTGTTTCGCCGACGCTTGGGGCGTTGATGTGGGGGGCTTTGGTTCTGCTTGCCCTCGCCGGGGTCGGAGCATTCGGGTTCGTCTGGTTCGGGGTGAAGTTCTGGCAGCGCGAAGCCCGTTCGCTCACCGTCAAGGGGGAATCGCTCACGCTGGTGCGTCGCGATCGAACGATCGTCGTGCATGCTTCCGAAGTCGCGAACGTGGAGCGGAACGCCGCCGGCGCGAACATCAGGATGACAGCGGGAGAAAGCGTCTCGCTCGACCAGATCTGCCCCGCCGCGTACGAACCCTGGCTTCGAAGCCTGCCACACGGCAAGGACCTTCGGCCGGTTCCATCGGTGTGGATGCCTTGGGTCGTGGTGGCGTGCGGCCTGAGCCTCACGGGCGTTCATCGGTTGATCGAAGGGTCCGGGTTGTCATCGGGCACGGAGACCGCCTCGAGGTCGATCGCGATCCTCGCCGTCACCTTCGGGTTCGCCGCCATGCTGGTGTGGTTGCGGCGGCATGAGCTTTCGAACGCTCATTGAGCCGCCCGCACCTTCCAAAAAAGGAACGTTTCATCGACGCCTGTGCAAGGATGCTGCGGTGTGGTGTACGCTATTGGCATGAAGATGATGCCACTCCTTCTTTCCGTTTTCGCCGGTCTTCCCGCTGCGTTCGGTCAGGTCGTCGCTGAGACCATCGCGCCGAGCACCGCCGTCTTCCACGCCTCCGCCGACGCGAAGAAGAACGCTCTGCCGTCCTTCTCGATGCTTGTGCCGCGCGAGGGCAAGCCCGGCGATGCGGGCGTCCGGCTCAAGCCCGTCTTCGCGAAGGAAGGCGACAAGCAGGTCGTGACGGTCCGCGTGGATGCGGGCACATCGCTCTACGGCACGGGCGAGGTCGCCGGGCCGCTGCTCCGAAACGGAAGCACCGTCACCCTCTGGAACCACGACGCCTACGGCTACGACGACAAGACCCCCCACCTCTACCAAAGCCATCCGTGGGTGCTTGGCGTGCGTGCGGACGGCACTTCGTTCGGCATCATTTTCGATAGCACCTACCGGCAGGTGATCTCGATGCCCTCGACCGGCGGCGGAGACATCAAGACCGTCGTCGACGGCCGCGAGTTCCCGGTGATCGTGATCGAGCGGGCCACGCCGCAGGAGGTCGTCACGACCCTCGCGGACCTCACCGGCAAGATGCCGCTGCCGCCGAAATACACGATCGGGTATCACCAGTGCCGGTACAGCTATTACCCGGACACGCAGGTGATGGAGATCGCCAAGGGGTTCCGCGATCGCAAGATCCCGTGCGATGTGATCTGGCACGACATCGACTACATGCACAAGTTCCTGTGCTTTACGTTTGATGAGGTGCACTTCCCCGATCCGACGCGGCACAACGCGGACCTGCACAAGCTCGGGTTCAAGACCGTCTGGATGATCGATCCCGGCATCGGCATCAACAAGGAAACCTTCCCCAACGGCAAGTACCACGTCTTTGACGAGGGACAGGCCGGCGACCACTGGGTCCACGACAAGAACGGCAAGCCCTACGCCGGAGAGGTCTGGCCCGGGAAGTGCCACTTCCCCGACTACACCCGCAAAGCCACGCGCGAGTGGTGGGCCGGCTTGTACAAGGACTGGATCGCGACCGGCATCGACGGCGTCTGGAACGACATGAATGAGCCCGCCGTGTTCAATGTCCCGGGCAAAACCATGCCCGAGGACAACATCCACCGCGCCGATCCCGAGTTCGGCGGCCCCGGCAGCCACGCACGATTCCACAACGTCTACGGCATGCTCATGATCAAAGCGACGCGCGAGGGCATCGCCGCCGCCCGCCCCGACAATCGCCCCTTCGTGCTCAGCCGGGCCAACTTCCTCGGCGGCCAGCGGTACGGCGCGACGTGGACCGGCGACAACACCGCCGACTGGCGCCACCTCGAGTGGTCCATCAGCATGATCCTCAACATCGGCCTCTCCGGCCAGCCGAACATCGGCCCGGACATCGGCGGCTTTGCCGGAAACGGCCCCGACGGTGAACCGCCGATGGACCGGGGCACGCACTTCGCCCGCTGGATGGGCGTTGGAGCGATGCTCCCCTTCGCCCGCGGCCACACCGGCAAGGACAACGTGCAGAAGGAGCCCTGGAGCTTCGGCGAGAAGGTGGAAGCCACTTGCCGCCGCGCAATCGAGCGCCGCTACCGCCTCATGCCCCACTTCTACACGTTGTTTGAAGAAGCCAGCCGCACGGGCTTGCCCGTCGCCCGGCCCGCGTTCTTCGCCGATCCGACGGACCCGGCCCTGCGAAGCGAGGACGACATCTTCCTGCTCGGCGATGGCCTCCTCGTCAAGTGCCAGCTCGCTCCCGACGGCACGCGCGTTCCGGTCATGCCCAAAGGCACGTGGCGAAAGGTGGCCTTCGAGGGAGAAGCGGCGGACCGGGATCTGCCCGAGCTTTTCGTCAAGGAAGGGTCGATCATTCCGACGGGG
>JBIKTT010000161.1:0-5607 GCA_044347925.1 Phycisphaerales bacterium | reverse complement strand
CCGCCGGAATCCCCGTCATCGACACCCTCGGCGTCCGCGGCGGCGGCCTTCACACCACCGACGAGTGGATCGAAGTGCCAAGCCTCGTCGAGCGAGCACAACTCGCCGCCGTCCTCATCAAACGTCTCATCGCCTGAACATCACGCCCCAACTCACCGCAGACTCACCGCGGACTCGTCGGCGGCGGCGAAACGCGATCGCGATCGACCGACGCTCCGCTCCGCGATTCCAACCCCGACATCATGAGATCCGCTTCGGATTTGTCCGCGAAGATCCCCGAGAGCGCCCCTCGGGCGGTCCGGAACGGCTCGACGCTGATCCGCGGATTGATCGCCGTTCCGCGAACCACCGTCGTCACCAGCTCGTTCCGGAAACCCTCGAGGATCGGCGTCAGCACCGGGATCCGCGTGTTCGACCGCGAGTTGAACACCAGGTTGAGATCCATCCCCGGCCACGTCACCGTCCCGAATCCGCGGAGCTCGATCCCCGGCGAAAGCACGCTCACCCGCTCGAGAGCCACCGTCGGGCCGGTGATGAAGAACGACGCGATCGCCGTGTCCAGCCGCTCACCCACCGGGATCTGAAAGTTCGAGAACGTGATCAGCGGAAGCAGCACCGGCATGTCGATTACCGCGCCACCGCCCGCCGTCAGCGTCCCGCGACCGCGACGCGAAGAGACGTCACCCGCGATCCCCCCGAGCGTGATGCTCCCGTCGATCAGCGGCGAAGGCTCCGCCGCGGTCCTCCCCGGCGAAAGGTCGCTCATCACGCCATTGAGCGCCACGCCGCCGATGCTGATCAGCGTCTCAAACGACGCCGGACCGTCCGGCTTCGCGGGGTCCTGCGGGCGAAGCTGCGCTTCCACCGCGATGTTCCCGCCGTGGCACGAGCCTCGCACCTCCGGCACGATCGTCTCGCCCGGCCTGCTCCCGTTGTGAAGCCGCGCGGTGAGGTTTGTCATCGCGACGCTCGCCGCCCGCGCCGTCGGCAAAAGCGCCGACATCGTGTACGCCACCTCGCCCTTCGGCGTGCGTGATGTCTCGAACCGCACCGTCCCGTCCGCTTTCGTGACCAGCACACCCACGTCCGCCCCGAGATTCTCGAAACCGACCGTCCCCGACGACGCAAAGCTCGGCACCGGCCCCGAAGACTCACTGCCAGGCGCGGGCCATCCCAGCGAGAGCTTCACGTCCTCGAACGTCATCCTCCCCTCGGCTTTCAGATCCACCGCCGTCGCAAGATCACGCACCGTCAGCGGCAGAAGCGACATCAGCGACGCTGGCACGCCCTGCGAGGTCCCGCCGAACGTCGCGTTCAGGCTCGGTGCCCCGTCCGGCGCGACCGTCCAGCCGCCGTCAATCGACATCGACCATTCTTCGTTGACAAGCTTGAGCGCCTCGAACGTTCCCCGCTCGCGCCCGAACCGGATCGTCCCCGTCGCGCTCGGCACATCGACATCCACCGTCTCGCCGTGCACCGCGAGGCTCTTCAGCCCGAGCACGCCATCCACTTCCCAAGGCGTCGCCGCTTTCCCGCCCCGGGCCGCGAACCCCGGACGGTCAAGCTTCATCGCGACATCAAACCCGCCCCGCGGGTTCCGCTCGTGCAGAAACGTCGCGAAGTCCGGGCTCAAACGCTCCGCGATCACCGCCCGCGTCAGAGGCGATTCAAACCGCGCCCCGTCAAGCTTCACCGAAAGCGACCCCGCATCGATCCCATCCTTGATCTCAAGCACGCCGTCAAGCGTCAGATCCGCCACCGGATGTGTCGTCGTCGGAACGTGGACCCCGGCCCTGAGATTCTCGAACCTCAGCTTCGACGCCGCCTCCCCCGCTCCGACGTCAAACTTCAGCATCCCCGTCCACGGGCCCATCGCAAGCCGCACCGGCCCCGCGAGCGGAGCGCCCTTCACAAGCTCCGGCACGTACGTCAGCTCCACGCCGCGCCCGCCCGACGCCTCCACCTGCACCCCAAGCGGACTGGCTCCGTCGTCCCACACGTGCGTGCGCAGGTCCACCGCCCCCGCCGGCTGAAACCGATCCCGAAGCTGCGTGATCGTCCGGCCCGCCACCGGCGAGAAAAGCCCGACCACACCCTCCACACGCGCCGACGTATCCAGCCCCGTCACGTCGATCCGCGATTCAAACGTCGTCGCACCCCCCTCGGGAAACGCCGCCGTCACGTCAACACCAAGCCGGCCCGCCGGCATCGTCCCCGCGTCCGAATGCCGCGACAGACTCGCCCCGAGATTCATCTTGAACGATCGATCATCCACGTCAAGCGTGCCGCCCACGTCCGTCAGCATCGTCGCGCTGTCCGGCGAGCACGTCGCCCCCGCGAAACCCACCCGCGCCTTGAACCCGATCTCCCCCGGTGCCACATCCCCGATCCAGATCTCCGCTTCGCCCGCGCCCCGAAGCCGAAGCCCCGTCAGAACATCGCCAAGCGTCCGCGCATCCTCGCCAACCCCGCCCAGCGGCCGATCCTTCGCCGGAATCGCATTCACAAGCAGGTCGTCAAACGGCATCCCCTTCGCCGAGATGTTGATATCCGTCTCGCGCTGCGGGTTCTTCTCGTCCTTCACGACCTCCGCCGGCGACGAACTGAAATCCGCCCGCGCGTGCACCGTCGCCTCTCCCCCGCGCAGCGCCGAAAACCTCCCACCCTCCACGCTCAGCACCGTGTCATCCACCAGCAGCTTCACGTCCCGCGCGATCATCGGAAGCGGGAACCGCTTGGGCAGAATCCCCGCCTGCGGGATCTCGATCTCGATGATCTGCGTCCAGGGCATGTTCCGCCCGAACGGTGTGTCCAGCTTGAGATTCACGTTCCCGATCCCGCCCAGCGTGAACGCCGGAGCCGTCGCCCGCGCCTCCGCCAACGCAAGCTCGGCCACCATCGCATCCGGAATAGGCCTCCCCGCCTGCTTCAGCGCCTCATGCTTCGCCCGGGCCGCCGCGAGCGTCTCCGCCCGCTTGCTCGCTTCCTCCGGCGTCACGATCAGCCCCGCCGCCAGGAGCTCCTCCCGCCGCGGGTTGCTGAACAGCGCATCCAGAACGCCCCGCCGCCTGGGCCCCAGCCCCTCCGCCAGCGACTCATCCACCGGCACGTCCCGCACCTGGATGTCCAGATTGACCGCCGCTTCATCCGTCAGAGGCGTGATCAGCCCGCGCAGATGAAGGCTCGCCCCGTTCTCGGCTTTCCCTTCCAACCGCACGATCCGAAGCGAGCTCTCGTCGAACTCGAACAGCGCCGTCATGTTCTTGAACTCGTACGGGAACCTCACGAACGACGCACGCCCCTCCCGAAACTCGATCGTCCCCGAAACCTTCGGCGCACTCTCTCCCGCGCCCCTCGTCACCACCACCCGCGAATCCACGATCCCCGAAGGCCGCGAGAACATGTCCAGACGCTTGTGCACGATCGGCGGCAGGAACGGAAGCAGCCTCGGCGAGGGCGCAAGCTCAAACCCCTTCGTCGCAATCGTCGCTTCAAACGGCGCATCGAGAGTCGTCCCCTTCCACGAAAGCGTCACCTCCGCCGGAAGATCCTCAAGCTTGCCGATCAGCCGCGCCGAAAGCTCCCCGTCCCGCACCCGTAACATCCCCGACACCGCGCTCAACCTCGGATACCGCTGCCCCGCCGGCGCCGCGCTCGACAGATCCTCGAACGGAAGCGTCACCGCCACGTCATGAAGCTCAATCGCCGCATCGATCCCGCGCACCAGCGACCGTTCCGGAGCACCCGCCCCGGGAATCGCCACCGCGAACGTCGTTCCTGCGATCCGCCCCTGAAGGTTCAGCTTCGCGAAAAGCTCGCGAAGCGGCCCCGGCACGCTCTCCGCCGTCAGCACGTCCAGCGTCACCCCGTCCAGCCGCCCTTCCACCGCTTGCGGCGTGATCGTTCCCGTCAGCGCGAGCGCCCCGGCCTCCCCACCCGGCTGCCGCAGATCAAACGTGTAATGCCCCGCAGCTTCCTGCGGCTTGAGATCCCCCGTCAGATCCATCTTCCGAAGCGTGTGAAACGCGGTCGAAGTGTGCTCGCCAAGCTCAAAGTGCCCCCGCGTGATCCGCGCCACCGGCAGGTCGCCCCCGCCGCCGCCCGCGATCTTGAACGCCGGTACGTTCGCCCGCCCGTCCTCAAGCGACTGGCTCAGCCGCACCACAAGCCCGTCGACCTCCACGCTCCGAAGCGGAACATCCCCGCCCCAAAGCCCGCGCCACCACGGCGCATGCACATCGATCGTCTCCGCCCGTGCGAACTCCCCCGCCGGACCCGCCACACCCGCCGCACGTACCACAAGCCCGCGAACCAGGATCTCCCCGCTCGCCGAAAGCCTGATCGACTCCGCTTCCACCGGAACCCCAAGCCGCGACGACAGAATCGACGTCCCCACCAGCCGCGTCACAAAGCTCCGCGTCACGAGAAGCCACCCGCCGACCGCAAGACCAGCCACGCACGCAAGCACGATCGCGGCTCGACGACCGCGACGGCCCCGCACCTTCCGCTCCGCTGCCGGTTTCACTGATCCAGTCGGCGTTTCGCCCATCACCCGTATTGTTGCCCGCACGGCCCGCGAATCCATGAGCCGCGGATGGGGCCCGCCTCACCCGCCCACACTTCTCCGTGCCGCCGTTCAGCGCCCGCTCAATCCACGAACACCGAAGCCAGCGTCGGAACATTCGGCCCGCTCCGCACATCGTAGAAAATCCGCAGGAACGCGTTGGACCCCAGCCCCGGCAGTTCCTCCGGATAGACCGGCACGCACGTGTCGTCGTTCTCGTTCACGAAGATGTTGTCCGCGTGGTGCCGCACGCCCCCGATGTCCACCGAGTACACCACCTGCACCGACGTCAGATCCGGCGAGGTCTCAAACGACACGTGCCCGTCGTTGTACCCGACATTCCCGTCCCACTTCTTCGGGCTCCCGTGCGTCAAAAGCGTGTTGGAGTTCGCCCCGCTCGCGCCCGGAACCGGCGCCCAGTTCCCCGCCGTCCCCTCATAGCGCGGTGCCCGATCCGACACCACCGGCTCCTTCGAGCTCCCCGTCGCCGTCCAGTACCGCATCCGATTGCCAAAGGGCGGGTTGTGCGCGTACGAAACATGGCCCACCGTTCCCCCGCCGCGCCGGCCTCCGCCGATCCCCGTCGTCCCCGCTTCGCCCGGCGCTCCCGCGAACCCCGGATCCCACATCGCAAGGCTCGCGTTGTTCGCCGCCGTCGGAAGCTTCGTCTGGTACCCCTCATCCTTCACGATCGCCGGGTTCTTCTCGCTCGGACAGACCGCGAGCGGCGCTGTGAAGTACTCACCATAAATCAGCACCGAGAAAATGTTCCCCGTGTTGTCCTTCTGCGTCGACACCGGCTCCGTCATCGTCGCGTCATTCGCGTCCAGCCGGCTCGGAATCGGATAGTCGTCCTTGTTGTTCTGCGCCCAGAACGCAAGCCCCTGCACCGACGACCGGATCCCCGCCGAGCATTTCAGCGACCGCGCCATGTTCCGCGCCGTCCCCAGCGCCGGGAGCGTCAGGCTGATCAGGATCGAGATGATCGCAATCACCACCAGAAGCTCAATCAGCGTGAATCCCGCCGCCCGACCCCGCTCCCG
>JBIKTT010000160.1:0-5613 GCA_044347925.1 Phycisphaerales bacterium | reverse complement strand
TTTTCTTCGGGGCCCTCTTGGCCGGTGGGCGGACTTTACCCGAGCCTGCCGGATCTTCGGGGAGTTCATCCGGGGTTTCCGCGGGCTCCACTTCGTGGGGCCGTGCGTGACGGTGTTCGGATCGGCGAGGTTCGCCGAAGATCACGAGTACTACATCCTGGCGAGGGAGATGGGGCGGCGGCTTGCGGCTTTGGGCGTGACGACCATGACGGGCGGGGGGCCCGGGATCATGGAGGCGGCCAATCGGGGAGCCAAGGAGGTCGGCGGGTCGTCGGTGGGCTGCAACATCAGGCTTCCGAAGGAGCAGCAGCCGAATCCGTACGTCGATTCGTTCGTCGAGTTCAACTACTTCTTCGTGCGGAAGGTGATGCTGGTCAAGTACAGCTACGCGTTTGTCTGCATGCCCGGCGGATTCGGCACGCTTGACGAGCTCTGGGAGATCGCGACGCTGGTTCAGACGCGCAAGGTTCAGAACTTCCCGATCATCCTGATGGGCAAGGACTACTGGTCGCCGATGGTCGAGTTCGTCGAGAAAACGCTGGTCGAAGCCAAGACGATCGATCCCGCGGACCGCTCGCTGATCACCGTGACCGATTCGCCAGACGAAGCGATCGAGACGATCCGCGAAGCTCTCATGCGGACGCTGACGCCGATCACGGCCAAGCCTCGCAAGAAGCTCTGGTTCCTCGGCGAGTGATCAGGTCATCTCGATCTCACGGACCTTCTGCACGCGGCGGACGCGCTCGACCTGAGCGCGGAGCGTCTCGCGCACGGCTTCGGACCGGCGCAGGTGACGGAGCGTGATGCGCGGGGTCGAGACGTCGGTCGTATCGAGCACGACATCGCCGATGCCGACGAGTCGCTGCCAGAACGACTGGCCCAGCGACGAATCCCGCACGCGGTAGAGCTCGAGTTCTTCGATGTGGGTGTTCAGCACGCCGGTCTTGATGCGGAGACGCTGCGAGGTCAGCGTGATGCGGGTGGCTCGCAGGCTGAGCCAGCACCAGAACGACCACGGAAGCGGGATCACGAGGATCGCGGCGAGGTAGATCCAGAGGTTGGACCAGTGGCTTGGCTGTCCTTCCCAGAGCGTCTGCTCCACACCCGGATGGGCGGAGTCGGCGGGATCGGGAGCGGCTTTCCCGGGCGGGTCCTGAGCGACTGTGATGCCCCGGACCTCAAGCCCGTCGGCGACGGCGAGCTGCTCGGCTTGGGCGATGGAATCGGCGATGACCTCGCGGCGGATGGAGTTCCCGGCACGGTCGACCGCGCGGACGGTGTAGCGGATGGGCAAGGCGAAGCTCCGGCAGGTGGGACAGGGTGACGGACCATTCTAAGGGGAAGGGCCGACTGGATTTCGGCGGGGGCCGCGGCCCGTGGGGAATGAAAAAACAAGCCGGGCCCGCGTGTTCGGGCCCGGCTCGGAAGGCATTGCGTGTTGAACCTGAAGAGCGGCTTTAGCAGCCGGTTTCGAACGCGGCGACGAACGCGTCATAGTCGAAGAAGTCGACGAAGTCGTCACCGTTGAAGTCGGCGGTCCGGCCGTCGGGGCAGGTGCCGGTCTCGAAGCAGTTGACGTAATCGTCGTAGTCGAAGAAGTCGAGGAAGTTATCGCCGTTGAAGTCGGCCGGGCAGGAGGTCAGATCGATGAACTGATTGCCCGCGATGTTGGCGAAGTTCACGCCGGCGGGGGAGCCGAGGTTGCCGGACCCGTCGGGGAGGCCGCCGAGGACCTGGTTGGACAGGAACGTGTGACCGCCATTGTTGATGAACCCGGCGATGCGGATGGGGCTCGAGCCGTCCCAGCCGAGCTCGTCGAGGTCGAACCGGAGCTCAAAGCCGGTGGTGACCTGGGCGGCGAGGACCGGCGAAGCGCTGCTGCCCGTCACGCCGAGGAGGTTGGAGTTGTCGATCGTGGCCTCGATCTGGTTCGTCGCGCCGACCGGGTTGAAGGGGTCGACCAACAGGCTGTCGCCAGAGAGGCGGGGGGCGAAGTTGGTGAAGATGTTGGCGGTGAAGCCGTCCTGGGCGTTGATCTGGGGCCCGTCGAAGTCGAGCGGGTTGTTCTGGCTCTTGAGGCCGCCGTCGTACGCGCCGTAGTCGAGCTTGTTGAAGTTGAAGTCGGTGCGGGGGCCGTCGGTGCGGAGCACGGCGGCGTTGCCGTACATCTCGACGGGGTCGTTGCCGTTGGTGAAGCCGAACCAGTAGTCGGCGGCGAAGCCCTCGTCGAAGGTGAGGCCCGACATGTTGTTCAGACCGTTGAAGTCGATGTCAACGTTCGTGTTGAGCAGGACGTTCTGACCGCCGCTGGCGACGTCGAAGAAGAGGTCGAGCTTGTTGAAGGAGTTCTGGAGGTTGCCGCCGATGAGCAGGTGGAGCTGGCCGTCGGCGATGTAGGCGTGCAGGTTGTCGATCTCGGAGCCGCCCGCGCGGTCCGGATCACCGTTGGCGGGCGGGCAGATCGCGCCGACGCCCTCAACGTTGGCGTTGTTGACCGCGATCTCAATCTCGGTCGCGCCGCCGCAGCCAGCGAGGATGCCCGAGCCGTTGCCCGCGTCGTTGCAGCCAAGGAACTGGCCGAAACCGTTCACGAGGTCGGCGAGGTTGGGGTAGTACTGGACGGGGTCGTTGCCCGCGCCGAAGGTGAAGTAGTGCGTGGCTTTGAACCCGACGTCAAAGCGGAGACCGGCGCCGTTGGCGTTGCCGATCATGTTCTGGAGGGCGCCGAAGTCCACATCGGGGAGAACCGTGCCCTCGGGGAAGGAGTTGAACCCGTTGGCGTCACCGTTGTCGATGAAGAGCTCGATCTTGCTGCCGAAGTCGGACTTGAGGTTGCCCGTGAGCATGATGTAGAGCGAGTCGCCGCGGACCACCGCGTACATCGCGTTCAGCTCGGAACCGCCGGCGGTGGAAGCGGACGCGTCGGTGTCATCGCCGGCGCTGCTGCGCGAACCCTGGACGGCGAGAGCGGCGCCGTACGCCGCGTCGAGCGTGCCGTCGACCGCGGGCAGATCGCCCGAGGAGGCGGAGACCGTCGCGAACTGGTTGCCCGCGAAGTTATTGAGGTCGACCGTGCGGCTCACGCCAAGCGGAGCGGCGCCGGGGCCGGGGATGGCCGGGAGGATCTGGTTCGTCAGGGAGCTGTGGCCGCCGTTGGCCAGAACCGCGACGAGGCGGATGTTACCGGTCGGGCTGCCGATCGAGGAGAGCGGGATGCGGTACTCGATGCCAGTGGTGACGGCGGCGGGGTTGCCGATGTTGCTCTCGTTACAGCCGCCGGGCGGGGGGGCGTTGTCACCGAAGCCGGTGGGGATGTTCTGGACCCAGCGGGCGGGGCCGTAGAGGGCCGCTTCGGGGCCGGCGATGCGGCCGTCGACGGTGATCTGACCAAGGGCCTGGCCCGCAGTGAGGGCGAGCAGCGCGGAAGCGCTCAGTGTGGCAATCTTCTTCATTCTGATCTCCTGTTCCTCTCGGCTGACACGCGGTTCATTTCAGACAGGCGGTCGTACGTGCCGCTTGCCTGGAAGGCGATCTGGATCATCGGAACGGCGCCGGTTTACAGACGGCGTGGAACCGTTCGACGAGCAGACTCCGCAGTCAGGTGTATTCGATCACTCTACATGAAAAGATTGCGCAAGTCACTAGAAAAATGCACAGAATCCAGCGGTTCCGGCGATTCGCATGGTGCGATGGGTCCCAGTTTTCCGAGGCGTTGCGTTTCGGAACGTTTCACCACATTTCCGGGCCTTTTCGGGTTGGGTCACGGTCCCGGCACGATCGCGGAAATCGGTTCCCGCTGTTTCACGGCGGTTGCGGAAAAGAATCGGCAATTCAGGGATTGACGCACACCTTTGCGTGACGTTATCGTAAACTGATCATGCGGTCGCGGTCGCGGCGCAGGATGGTGGATGGGCTCCCGTTCGGGCTCGCCCTGGAGTGCAACGACATGACTTGTCATCGATCGGTAAAGGCCGGGATCAATTTCGCCGAGCGGAATGTCGCGGAGCGCGTCGGGAAGGCTCGTGCTTGTGCAAGCCGCGCGTTCACGCTGATCGAGCTTCTGGTGGTGATCGCGATCATCGCGGTGCTGATCTCGCTGCTTCTGCCGGCGCTGGGGAAGGCGCGGTTGGCGGCGCAGGGTGCGAAGAACCTGGCGAACCTGCACAGCGCAGGCATTGTGATGCAGCTCTACGCCAAGGACATGAAGTCGTGGTACCCGGTGGTTCCGATCCCCACGAACTATCGCCGTCCCGACGCGCTGGACGGGCAGTTCGTCTATGGCGGGCTCGCTGGGTTCTTCAACCTGTGGCAGGTCGGAGATGGGGTCGACAGGTCCTTCGGCGGCAACGCTGCTGATCCGAATCAGCCGACGTACTCCAACGGATCGAAGACGCCGATCCTGGAACCCTACACGGACGGGTATGGCTGGCTTGTGAATCCGGCGGACAAGGAAGACCGGTATTACGGTCCCAACTCGGCACCGCCGCCGCAGCGGACGTACGCGACGGCAACGCCGAAGATCCCCAGCGCTCAGATGAAGAAGCAGGAAGTGATCGGGTACAACATTTCCTACCTGTACATCGCGGGCCTCAAGGAGGATGAGCCGCTGGTCATCAGCCCGCCGTTCTTCGGCGATGAGACCAACGGGCCGGACATCTCGACCTACGCGTTCTACGGCGGCGGCGGCGCGGGCGCGGAGAACGCCACGCAGGCCGACACCCAGCCCGGACGCTACGCGAAAGCGGACAACTGGGGCCGGGACGGGGGCGCTTTCGTGTTCACGGACGGCCACGCCAAGTTCCTGAAGCAGTCCCTGCTGAACGGCTCGATCCAGGAAGTGTTCTTCGGAACCGACACGGTCCAGTTCCCGCAGTCGATCAACGCTCTGCGTCGCAACCGGAGCAACTTCGTCCAGACGATCGACTGACCCCGCGCCCTGGGCAGGTTCGGATATCATGCGGCCCGACACCGGCATGGACCGGACGATGACGAGGTGCGAGTGAGCGGAACAGAGGCGACACGAGGAACGATTCAGTCCACCACACGCCCTCTTTGGCGGCGCCTGCTCGGCGCGCCCGAAGCGGGTCTGGTGCTTGTGATTCTGCTGCTGGGCGGGCTGCTGGCGGCGTTCGCGGGGTCCAAGACCTCGCAGGTGGATCTGGCGCTTCCTGCGGGAGCGACGGCGGTGCGTCAGCAGGGCGTCTGGGTCGTGACGACCGACGATGCGGCGTTCCTGGCTTCGCTGCGCAAGACGCTTCAGGCTTCGGAAGAGGGCCAGCTTCGGGTCAAAGCCGGAGCCGAGACGGCGACGTTCGAAGCGGGCAAGCCGAGGTACATCGAGGGGTCGGAGGGGCAGCCTTCGGTGATGAAGGTGGATGGGGTGCGGGAGAACCGGTTCCTGAACCTCGCGAACCTGACGATGCTGGCGAACAACGCGAGCACGATCGCCATCATGGCGGTGGGGATGACGCTGATCATCGCGATGGGCGGGATCGACCTGTCGATCGGGATGGTGTGGGCTCTCTCGGCGTTTGTGGGGATCTTCGTGTTCAAGTACCCGTGGGACAACGGGCTTCCGTCGCTGGCGTTCAAGGGGCATGCGTGGCCGGTGGT
>JBIKTT010000237.1:0-4692 GCA_044347925.1 Phycisphaerales bacterium | reverse complement strand
TTCACCATCAGGTCGAACCGCGCGTTCTCGCCGCTGACCGTACGGCGTGACCAGACGACCGATCCGTCCTGCGTCAGCGTGGCGTGAGCGTTCACCATCGTGTCGCTCGCCGCCCAGCCGATGTTGCCGGTGATCCAATCGGCTTTGCCGATCCAGCGGGAGCCGTCGGGGCGCGGACACTCGACCAGGTATCCCGCTGTGTCGCAGGAACGACCGAGGATCACGCCCTGGGGCAGGGGCTGGCTTGGCGAAACCTCGACCATCGGCTGCTGGGTGATGTCGTAGACCAGCGGCCTGGACGACGGGACCGAGCGCTCGCCCGGAGCGGCGAGAAGGATCTCCCACGAGGGAGCCATGCCGCTTTGCGTCGCGAGGAACCTCGCGTCGGGCGAAACCAGCGGCAGAACCTGCCCGTCGTATGGAACGCTGCCGAGCGGGCGGATCTGGAGCCTCAGGCGGGCGGTTGAACGCTGGGCCGAGAGCGAAGGAGACGCCACCGGGCCGGACGGAAGCTGCGAAGCCGCTTTGGGGTTCGGAGGCGGCGTGCGGCCGGAACGGGCGGGCTCTTCCGTGACACAGCCTCCCGCGACGAGCGCGAGACATCCGAGCAGACCGAGGAGCCGTCCGCGGGTCTTCATCCGCCGGCCTCCACGGGCTTGCCCGCCGAATCGGGCTTGGTGTCGACTTCCTTGTCGCGGAGGCGGCTTCGGAGCTCCTCGAGGCGGTCGATGTAGCGTTCGTTGGCTTTGGGAAGCTGCTCGGTGTTGTCGACGACGACGGGCGTGACGAAGACGAGGAGTTCCTTGTCCGTGATCGTCTTCTCGCGACTCTTGAAGAGTTCTCCCAGGAACGGGATGTCGCCGAGCAGGGGGATTTTCCGCACGATGTCCTGCTCTTCCTTGCGGAGGATGCCCGAGATCACGACGGTCTGGCCTCCCTTGAGGATGAGGTGGGTCGTGGTCTCGCGGCGGTCGACGACGAGGGCGCCCTGGACGACCTCGCCGGGCGAGATCGAAGCGAGCTGGAGGTTGACCTGAAGGTCGATGTCTCCGGTGACGGTGATGCGGGGGCGTGCTTTGAGCTGGATGCCGACGGCTTTGTAGTCGAACGAGGCGGTGGTCTGGCCGACCTGGTTGACGGTCTGATCGTTGATAAAGGGGATGTCCTTGCCGTCGAAGAAGGACGCTTCCTGGTTGTCGCTGGTGAAGATCTTGGGCTCGGAGAGGATGTTGACCTTGGTCTTCTCGTTCAGCGCCTGGAGGAGCAGATTGAGGTTGATGTTGGAGTTGAGCGTCGACGTGTCGAAGAGGCCGGGGAGGAGGTCGTTCTTGGTTCCCTCGGCTTCGGACCCGATCGAGATCGAGTTGTCGCCGCGGTCGGGCGTGAGCGTCTGGCTGGACCAGCGAAGGCCCAGAGCGGTCGCATCCTCGCCGGAGACCTCGCAGATCACCGCGGAGATCAGCACCTGACGCCCCGGCCGGTCGAGGAGCTGCACCATGTCAAGCACGGCCGAGCGATACTCGGGCGGGCTGAGGACCATGAGAGCGTTCTGTCGCCAGACGGGGACGATGCGGATGGTGCCGATCAGGTTGGACGAATTGCGACGGTCGGTCGGCGGCCGAGAACGCTGCCACCAGAACGAGATCGACTCGGACGAGGTTCCGGTGTCGGTGGCCGCGTTGTTGGTGGCGGTATCGGTGGTTGAGCTCGCGAACGGGCTCTGGCCGGTTGTACTGTCCGAGAGGCCGGTTTCGGCCCGGCGGATGCTCGCGAGCGTGCCGTCCTGTGCAAGCAAGGTGTTGAGCTGCTCGGCGAGCTCCTCGGCGGAAGCGTGCTTGAGCTCGACGATCTGCGGCAGGCCTGCGGTCTGCGGCTTGTCGAGGTCGAGGATGACGCGCTCGATGTAGTCCATGTTGTCCGGGCTCTTCGCGAAGACGAGGAGCCGGTTGGCTTCGGGAATCGCCTGGAATGAGAACTGCCCGGCGAGGCGTCCCGTGCCGGGGGTGGTGGTCGAGTTTCCGCCACCGCCGAAGTTGCCTCCGCCTCCGCTGGTCGTGGTCGTTCCCTTGCCGAAGGAAGCTTCGAGGATGTCACGCACCTTGATGGCGTCGGAATACTGCAGGTCGAAGACCTTGGGCACGACCTGGTCTTCGGAAAGCGGCTTATCCCAGTAGTCGTTGATCTGCTCGCGGACCTGATCGATGACCTGCTTTTCCGAGACGACGGTCACGGAGTTCTGCTGCTTGTTCGCGGAGACACGGAGCGTGCTCGAGAGCACGGCGTTGGGGTCCGCGCCTCCGGTCTGCCCGCCGCGATTCCCGCCCTGGTTTCCTCCGCCCGGCTGGTTCCCGCCGCCCTGGTTTCCGCCTCGGCCGCCGCCGCCGAAGATCTGAGCAAAGGGGTTGTTCTGATTCTGATTGCCGCCGGTCGCACGCGTGTCCGCCGCGAAAAGCTCGCGGATCAGCGTGGCGACCTGATCCGCATCGGCGTACCGCAGACGGAACGTCTCGGTCTGCAGCGCCGCCGCGCTCGGGCGGTCAAGCGACTGCACAAGGCGCTCGATGCGCTGCAGGAGGCGCAGGTTGCCCATCACGACGATCTGGTTCGACACCTTGTCGACGTTGAGCTTGGCGAAGTCCGGGATCGACTCCTTGATGATGTTGCCGAGATTCTCCGCGGAAGCGTACCGGAGGGAGAAGACCTTCTCCGCGACGTTGCCCAGGTCGGTGCGGGTGAGCGTCGTGTCATCCGGGCCAATCACAGGGACGTCCTGCTTGGGCAGGTCGTTGATGTCGCGGAGCGTGATCAGATCTTCGGTCTCCACGACCGCGACGCCCGCCTGCTGCAATGCAAGGAAGACGAGGTCGAGGGCCCGATCGCGCGCGATCGGCTCATCGTTGAGAACCGTGATGGTGCGGCCCATAACGTCGGCCTGCGGGAGGACGACCTTTCCGGTCGCTTCCACGATGAAGGGGATGACGGCTTCGACCTTGACGCCCTTGAACGCGAGGACGGTGGGCGTGCCGCTAAGTCCGCGGCGATTGTTGGGACCGGTGCGCGGGATGGGCTGCTTCTCAACCTTTGCTTCGGGCTTGGCGGCATCGGGCTTGGTCCCGCCGCCGGCGGGCGCGGGAGCCGGCTGGGTCGCCGGCACAGCCGCGGGCGTCGTCGCGGGTTGCGCGGGCGCAGCTGCAGGGGCAGTCGCGGGCGCAGTTGCGGGGGCAGGTGCCGGCGTGGGGCTGGATGCCGGAGCGGCATCGGCGGGCTTGGGATCAGCCGGCTTGGTCTCGGCGGGCTGAGCAAGCGCCGGCATCGCCAGACCCGCGACGAGGAGGAGAATCGCGGGGCCCGACGTGAATCCGGCGAGGTTTTGACGGTTCTTGGAGTGCTTCACTGAGGGGCCTCATCCTTCTTCTTCGCCGGTTCGGCGGCCGGGGTGGATTCGTTGGTCGGAGTGCTCGGAGGGGTCGTGGTCTTTGTTTCGATCTTGTCGGGCGTACCGGTGGAGTCCGCCGGTTTGGGCTTCTCATCCGGCTTGGGTTCAGACTTCGGCTCGGCCTTATCCTCGGGTTTGGCTTCGGGTTTGGCTTCCGGCTTTGCTTCGGGCGTGGCGGGCTTGGTCTCGGCTTTGGTCTCGGACGCCTTCGCCGTCGGATAGACAACCGCGTCGCGTTCAAAGAGGGGCACGTCGAACTCGACACCATCCCACTTGACGCGGATCGCCCACGGCGTCTCGGCCGCGATGACGGTCACCATGCTGCTGCCGCTTCCGGCGCTCTCGCCGACAGCGACCTTTTTGCCATCGGAGAACCACACGGTCCCGTTCACCACCGCCTGGATCGACGGCCCGCCGTAACGGGTCGGGAGGGTCGGCTTGGGCGGTTCGGGCGGCTTCTCCGCGACGCGGGGCGGCGGTTCGGCGCGAGGCCTCGGTTTGGGAGGCGGAATGAAGAAAAGCGAGCGCCCCTTGATGGAAGCGACGTGGGTTTCAGTCG
Organism: Phycisphaerales bacterium; assembly: GCA_044347925.1. Lineage (GTDB taxonomy): Bacteria > Planctomycetota > Phycisphaerae > Phycisphaerales > UBA1924 > UBA2396. Next base: position 697 of record JBIKTT010000237.1, on the reverse strand, counting down.
CGACCTTGAAACGATCCGCGGCCTGCTTGGCTTCCTCGTTGTTGACGGGAGCTGCTTTGGCGCTGGCGAAGAGCGCGGAAACGACCGGAGCGGAAACGTTGATGAGGACGACGGCGGCGAGCGCCGCAGCGGCACAAGCGGCCCAGCCGGCGCGGGTCATCACACTTGAAAGCGGCGTGCTCAAACTCCACCTCCCGTCGGCTGGACGGGCGCGGCTTCGCGGGCGAGGCCCCACGTCTCCACGGCGATCCGGATGCTCAGATTTCGCGACGACCCGCCGCGGTTGCCCGACGCCGTCGTCTTGCGAGCCGACACATTCGAGATGGTCGAAACCTCGGGAGCCCGCTCGAGGTCAGCGAGGATGAGCGTCATCGTGTCCGGCGTGGCTTCAAACGTCACGTCCCGCACGATGCGCCGAACACGCGAACCCGTCCCCACAGCGGCGTTCAGCGGCCCGCGCTCGAGCAGGAACTCGCGGCCGCGCTCCTCATACTCCCGCACGCCGTGCTTCTTGAGCACTTCGGCGATTCGGGAACGCAGAGCCTGCGAACGCTCCGCTTCGGGGCCGGGGAAAGCCACCTGGCCGAAGAGTCGCGTGCCGTTCATCACGGTGGACTCGTCCGCTTTGCGAGCTTCCGACGATCCGCTCCATTCGCGGAGCTGAGCTTCCTTCACGGCGGCCTGCGTGGTCCACGTG
>JBIKTT010000159.1:0-5657 GCA_044347925.1 Phycisphaerales bacterium | reverse complement strand
TTGGCTTCGCCGGTGGTGGGCATGGTCCAGGCGAAGCGAACGGGCCCGAACCAGCCGTTCCCGTCGACGGTGCCGTCGGCGGTCACGGTGGCGGTGAAAGCGACGGGCCGGGTCTCGGCTTTGAGCAAATCCTTGGCCCATTCGGCCTGCTCGACGGTGAAGAAGGGTGAGCGTGGGGCGATGCAGTCGGCGTACGCCTTGGGGTCGCCGGCGAGAACGGCTTTGCTCATGGCGTCAAGAGCGGCTTGGATCTGGTCGCGGACGGCGGGCTCGCGGGCGGGAGCGGCGAGGGCGGGGAAGGGGGGGGAGGGCACGCGGGAGAGTGTGGTCGCGGGGCTGGTGAAGATGAGCGCGAGGGCAATCAAGAGCATCGAGGAGGTTATGTATACTCCGGCCATGCGTCACATGAACTGCATGCGCGTCGCGGGCTGGTTGGTGGGTGCGTTGCTTTCCGTGGTGATGGCGGCGGGGCTTTGGGGGTGCGACGCCCACGCGGCGGACAAACAGGCATTGCAGGCGCTCATCGACACGCACGCGAAGGCGAACGAAGCCAAGGACGGGGCGACGATCGCGCGGATCCTGAGCCAGAACACCTTCGACCACTACGAGCGGAACCTCAAGCTGGCGCTGGACGGGACCAAAGCCGAGGTGTACGCGGCTTCGGCGAGCGACCGGATGGAGATCGCGCGGATCCGCATGCTCATGAACCGCAGGCAGATCGAGAAGATGACGGGGAAGGAGTACGCGGTGTACTCGACGAGCCAGGGGTGGTACTCCTTCGGGTTTGATCCGGGGGAGGTGCTGGGCGTGGACCTCACGAACTTCAAGTTCGCGGGGAAGGACACGGCGTACGCGCAGCCGCGCGGGGGTCGGCGGAACAAAGCCCTCCCCCACCGCTACACGTTCATCAAGGAGGGGGGGAGTGGGGGCGACTGGAAGTACGACGAGACGTCGTCGTACGAGCACTGGTCGCAGGAGCTTGAGGAGGATGCGCGGCGTTCCAACCGCGAGATCAACCTGTTCATCCTGGAGCTGGTGGCGGAAGACACGGGCAAGCCGGTGAACAAGTCGCTCTTTGACCGGCCGATGCGGTGACGCGCGGCCGCGTGGGCCGCGGGCCGGAGCGGCCACCCTCAGCACCCGGCTTCGAAGGCCCCCACGAACGCATCGTAATCGAAGAAGTCGACGAAGCCGTCGTTGTTGAAGTCGGCGGTGTTCCCACCGCACACCTCGGTCTCAAAGCACTCGACGAAGGCGTCGTAGTCAAAGAAGTCGAGGAACCCGTCGCAGTTGAAGTCGGCTGGGCAAGGGGTGATGGTCATAACGGTGAAGTACCCGGACGCGCCCGGCACGTCGATCTGGTCCGCGCCGAGGATCGCCGTGCGGCCGAGGAAGGCGATCCCGCCACCGAAGCGGTCCCCCGCCGCATGCGGCGTGGGTGTCAGAGCGGCACTGAAGGACCAGACACCATTCGTTCGCTTGAAGATGCGGACAATGCCCGAATCGGTCCCGGCGGGACCGTCGCTCAGCCGTGCGCTCACGAGGGCGAGGTTGCCCTTGACTGCCACGTACTCCGCGAAAAGATCGCGGTCCTGCGTCTCGGGCATCGACAAGACCTCTTCCAGTGTCCACGGCCCATCGTGGGTGACCCTTGTATACACAAAGGCCTTGCCGATCGATGCGCAGCCGGTGCAACCCTTGACTTGCCCGACGATGAGCGTGTTGCCGTCGAGCGCAACCCTGCCCCCGAAGTAGTTACCGTTTGCTACCTCGGGCCCCGAAAGCGTCTGGTGAAGAATCCACTGGCCATTCTGCCGGGTGTAGATAAGAACGGTCCCCGGAGCATTGTCGCCGGCAGGATCACCGATAACGGCGGTGTCGCCCTGAATCGCAATGTCATCGCCGAAGAAGACCGTGTTTGAAGGCTCCAGCGTTTGCGTTCTCGTCCATACTCCATTGATCCGATCAAACACCGCGACCGTGTTGATGTTCTCGTGCATCATCACGGTCGTGCCCGACACCGCGACCGCCTTGCCCGTAAACCGGTTCGTGACAGGTTGCAATGCAGTGAGGATTGCCTTCTCGACCCAAACGTCATTCTCAAACTCGAAGACGTACGCCTTTCCGACATCGGTGGTCCCATTGGGTCCGTCGGCGTCGTAAGCGCCCACGACAAGAACATCCTCGGTCATCGCCACCGCGTTCCCGAAGAGGTCCCCCGCGCGACCGTCCGAAGCGGTGAGTCGGGAGTGGAAGACCCACTCTGTGTTGACCCGCTTGAAGATCGCGACCGAGCCGGCGTCCGCTCCCGCATCGGTGTCGTCGAACCACGCCCCCGCCGCGATCATCTGGCCTGCGGCGGCGATGGCGCTGCCAATTTGGTCGTCCGGCAGAGCGTCCGGAGGGCTGAGCCGAGCGGTCTGAACCGGGTCCACGCACTGGGCCCGGGCGGCACCCACCGCAAAGAGCAGGCACGCGGCCGAGGCCCACAGCCGGCCGACCCGCTTGGCCGTCGAGTGTCCGTTTCGGCCCGCCGGCACGATCTTCGTGGCCGTGGGCGCTCCGTCCGTGGGCACGGGCGCTCTCTTCGTGCCAGCGGAGATCATCTCCGTGGCCGTGGGCGCTCCTTCCGTGGGCACGGAAGCTCCCTCCACGGCCACGGGCGCTCCCTTCGCGGGCACGGAAGCTCCCTCCACGGCCACGGGCGCTCCCTTCGCGGGCACGGAAGCTCCCTCCACGGCCACGGGCGCTCCCTTCGCGGGCGCGGAGGCAATTTCCGCACGAGTAGAGAATGCAAGCATGTTCCGAGAACCGCCCTGCACAAGGCCCGTTGCCACCTTTCTTGATTCAAGTTTCATGGGCTGCTCCGTTTCTGATGTTTCGACACGCCGAGTTCCGACATGGACTCTTCGAGCAGCCTACTTCCTTCTTGGCACCCTGTCAAGATAGGTCTGCTCAAGAGTGTGCCATGCTGAAGGAATTCTCACAATGTCCATCCTTCCTCAAACGGTGATCGAACAAATCGAGTTCTGCGAAGCTCATAATCCTGTGTGGACGGCGGCGCCGACGACGATCGGGCTGACGGCGGCGCAGTGCACCGCGATGGTCACCGCGACAGCCAACGCCCGCAAGGCGTTCAACGATGCGCAGGTGGCGCGGCAGGCGAGCAAGGCGTTTACCACGACGCTCAACGCCTCCGCCGGGACGATGCGCGGGCAGGTCGCCGACCTCATCCGGCAGATCAAGGCGTTCGCCGAGCTTCAGGCCAACCCCGCCGTCGTCTACGCCGCCGCGCAGATCCCCGCTCCCACCCCGCCCGCGCCGCTCCCCGCGCCCGGGAAGCCCGCCAACTTCTCCGTCACCTTGGAGCCCGACGGGAGCGTCACGCTCAGCTGGGATGCGGTGAACGCCTCGGCCAGCAGCGGGACGTTCTTCACCGTCTCCCGCAAGCTGCCGGGGGCGGCCGGGTTTGTCGGGATCGGCGGGGCCCCGGGGATCACCAGCGAGACCCGCCGGGCGTTCTTCACCGACTCGACCGTCCCCGCTTCCGCCGCCGCGTCGGGGGCCCAGTACATCGTCCAGGGCTTCCGCGGCACTCGCGGCGGCGAACCCAGCGACGCCATGACCGTGCAGTTTGGGCTGGGCGAGGGGACGACGTTTACGAGCGTGAGGCTGGCGGCTTAGGAAATGACCGGGCCAAGGGGCCAAATGACCAAATGGTCAAATGGCCAAAGGGCCAAAGAAAGGCGTGAAGAACGAGGGGCCCCGGCCATCGCCGGAGCCCCTCTTCATTTGGCAATTTGGTCATTTGGCCCCTTGGCCATTTGCCCCCCCGCCTATCCTCCGGCCATGAAGATCCACGAATACCAGGGACGCCAGCTCATCCAGCAAGCCGGGATCCCCGTGCCCGCGGGGACCACCGTTGACAACGTCGATCAGGCCGTCGGCGCTTTCAAGACCGCCGTCAGCGCGATGCAGACGCCCATGGCCGTGGTCAAGGCCCAGGTCCACGCAGGCGGACGCGGCAAAGCCGGGTTCGTCAAGCTCGTGAAGTCCGCGGCCGAGGCCGAAGAAGCCGTGCGGTTCATGCTCAGCAACCGCATGCGGTCGCCCCAGACCCCGCCCGAAGGGCTCGAAGTCCGCAAGGTGCTCGTCGCGCAGGCGGCGGACATCGCGGACCGTCCGGCTACCGGCGGCGGCAAGCCCGGCAAGGAAGAGTTCTATCTCGCCGTCACCACCGACCGCAAGACCCGCCGCAACATCCTGATCGCCAGCCGCGAGGGCGGGGTTGAGATCGAACAGATCGCCCACGACCGCCCCGAAGCCATCATCAAGGAACCCCTCCACCCCATCGCCGGGCTTTTGCCCAACCAGGCCCGCAAGGTCGCCTTCGAGCTTGGCCTCAAGGGCAAGCAGATCGGGCAGGCCGCGGACATCATGGTCAAGCTCGCGAAGGTCTTTGTCGAGAAGGACTGCACGCTGGCTGAGATCAACCCGCTGGTGATCACGCCGCCGTCCAAAGACTTCCCGGATGGTCAGGTGCTCGCGATTGACGCGAAGTTCAGCTTCGACGACAACGGGATGTTCAGGCAGCAGCAGATCGAGGGGTGGTTTGACCCCTCGGAAGAGAACCCCGCCGAGATGCGGGCCCGCAAGTTCGGCTTGTCGTACGTCCCTCTGGACGGGAACATCGGGTGCCTCGTCAACGGGGCGGGCCTCGCGATGGCGACGATGGACGTGATCAAGCTGCACGGGGGCGAGCCGGCGAACTTCCTGGACGTCGGCGGCGGGGCGACCGAGGAAGCGGTCACCGAGGCGTTCAGCATCATCCTGTCGGACCGGCGGGTGAAGGGGATCCTGGTCAACATCTTCGGCGGGATCATGAAGTGCGACGTGATCGCCCAGGGGATCATCAACGCGGCGAAGAAGCACGTGAACCGCGACGGCTCGATCGGGTTCAAGGTGCCGCTGGTTGTGCGGCTTGAGGGGACCAACGTCAAGGAAGGCCGGGCGCTCCTGGAGTCGGCGAAGGCTTCGCTCCCGACGCTTCAGGCCGGAGCGGACCTGACGGACGCGGCGACGAAGATCTGTGCCGCGGTGGTCTAAAGGGCTTTGACACTCTCGAAACAAGCGACGGCCGTCCCCTCCGGGACGGCCGTCGTCGTTGTTGCCGGTCGCATGGCCCCGGCCGTGTTGTGAGGGATGGTGTGGGGGAAGCTTCAGCAGCCGGTCTCGTACCCCGCGACGAAGTCGTCGTAGTCGAAGAAGTCAAGGAAGCCGTCGCGGTTGAAGTCCGCGGCTTGGTTGCCGTCGGTGTAGTCCTGGACGAACTGGTCGTAGTCGAAGAAGTCGATGAAGCCGTCGCAGGTCATGTCGACGCGGCAGAGCGTGATGAGGATGTCGGGGCCCGCGGTGGTGCCGCAGGCGGTCGTCACGACGCAGCGGATCGTGAAAGAGGTGTCGATCATGCAGCAGCGGTCGGCCATCGTCAGGACGAGGCGGGCTTCGTTCACGTTGCGGGCGTAGGCGACGTGCTCGATGCCGCCGGGGAAGAGTTCCTCGCCCTCGACCATCGGCTCATACCCAAGCCGGCCGCGGCGGACCTCCCATGTGTACCGGGCGTCGGTGTCCGGGTCGGCCGTCACCTCGGGGAAGAC
>JBIKTT010000158.1:0-5710 GCA_044347925.1 Phycisphaerales bacterium | reverse complement strand
GCGATGTCCGTGACGGTCACGCCCTTGTAGTACTCGACGTGGTTCTTCAGTGAGAAACCGGCACCCTTGGGCTCGGGGAGGATCGCGTGCACTTTCGCGCCCGATCCGTAGAAATCCACGAGGAAGAGGTGCCCGTTGTAGGCTTCACTCTCGCCCGTGCCGGGGTAGGCCCGGAGGCCCGAGGGTCCGTCACCCATGTACGAGACCGGGGGCAGGAAGCAGGCGGGCCGATCGCCGGCGCCCACGCCGCCCGAAGCGGTCTTGCCCGGCGCGGCTTCGATCGTGCGCCAGATGTGCTCGCGGTTCCATGGCCCGCGCGACGGCAGGCTCTGCACGTCCTGCCGCCAGCCGCTGTCGCCCTGCTCCGCGACGTACACGAACCTCGCCCGGTCGCCGCTGTCGCAGTTGTTGTCGCCCGTAAAGAGGTCGCCGAGCTCGTTGAATGCCAGGCACTGCGGATTGCGAAGCCCGTCGTGGAAGAGCTCAAGACCCGTGCCGTCGGGCCAGCAGCGGAAGACCGCCCCGCGGTCCACGCCGACGATGTCCTTCCCCTCCTTCGTGCGCACGTTGTACCCGCGGTCCCCCATCGAGAAGTACACCCGCCCGTCCGGGCCCATCACCAGTCCGTGCAGGTCGTGCCCGAAAAAGCACCAGCGGATGCCGTACCCCCGCGACAACGATTCGCGTGACTCCGCCGCAAGCCCGTCCGCTCGCGCCGGAAGCTTCCAGAGGTGGGGGATGCACGTGTAGAAGACCGATCCGCCCGGGCCGCCGTCCGGCCGCCAGAGCACACCGGCACCGATGCCGTCGAGGGGCTCGTTGAAGCCGCCCGCGTAGACCGTCGACGTATCCGCCACGCCGTCTCCGTCCGTGTCGCGCACCAGCCGGATCCGATCCTCGGTCTTCGTGAAGTAGTCGGCCGGGAACGCACCCTTGGCGATCCAGCGGTTGATCTGGGCGAGCCGGTCCTCAACCGACTTCATGACCAGGTCTTCTTCGATCGCGTTGAGATGTCCCAAGCTCCGTGTGTCGTTGACAGCCGTGCCCGCACGTTCGCTTTCCGCGACGTACAGGTTGCCGCGCCAGTCCAGGCAGACCGCGACCGGGCTTTGCATCAGCCCCTTCTTCGCCCAGACCGAGACGGTCCGCGGCTCCTTGTCGTCGACGAACGGGGAAGCCGGCTGGCCGGCTGCCGATGCGGCAATCGCGAGCAGAACGGGGAAAGCCAGGCAACGAACGTGCAGTGGGGGGTTCACGTCCAGAGTGTACCGGCCGCGGGAACGTCGGTCGGACCCTCCGTATGATTCCGTCATGTTCTCCGTCTGGGCACAAACCGCCGCCGAGCATGAGGTGTTTCAGGCCTTCGCCGTCGTCGCGTACGTGGCTCTGGCCATCTCGTTCTTCCTCATCTTCCGCCGCGAACGGAGCGAACGCCTCGCCGCCGAAAGGCGGGCGATGGAAGCCGTCCGCGCCCTTCAGTCCCTCGAAAGCTCGCCGCACGCCGACGATGTCAGGACCGCCGAACGCAACGACCTGATGTTCGAGCAGCACCGGCGAATGAACCAGCTCACCATCGCCAAGCTCGAAGCCGAGCTCCAGCTCATGCAGCTCCAGCTCGCCCAGCGGACCCTCAACGAAGACCGCATCGAAGCCGGCAAGGAATTCCACGAGCTCATGGTCGAGAAGACCAAGCTCGAGATGGACAGCCTCAGGCTGCACATCGCGGAGGTCCGCAAGCGGATGGAAGACTGGAACACCGACTGAGCGTGCTTGGGACGCCTCGGCCGCCCGATTCGGATGGATCCCTATCCTCCGGCATGACGACGACGACCGAGTATGTTCTTGGCACCGGGCACGATGAATCCGCGCGGCTCGGCCTTCAGCACAGGCTTTGGTCCTGGGTGACGCACCGCCTGTGGGAGCGCGCCGGTGTGCGTCCGGGCATGTCCGTGCTCGATGCGGGCTGCGGCCCGGGCCACACCGCGATGGAACTCGCCCAGATCGTCGGTCCGCAGGGGCGCGTCGTCGGTCTTGACGAGTCCGCGGCTTTCCTCAAGGAACTCGGCGAGGAAGCCAAAGCACGCCACTTCACGCACGTCGCACGCGTGCTTGGCGACGTTCAGAACCTTGAGCACGCCCTCCCCGGCCGCGAGGGGACGTTCGACCTCGCCTACCTCCGCTGGGTCCTCTGCTTCGTCTCGCGGCCTCAGGATGTTATTAGCGGCCTCGCCAAGGTCATCAAGCCCGGCGGCCGCGTCGTCATCCAGGACTATTTCAACTACGAGTACTCGATCAAGATCGCGCCGCGCGAGGCGGTCTTCGAGCGGGCAATCGACGCCGTCGCGACCAGCTGGCGTTCCCGCGGCGGTGATCCCGACATCGTCGCCCGACTCCCCGGCATGCTCCGCGAAGCCGGGTTCGAGGTCCGCTGGCTTGATTCGGTGCAGCGCGTCGCCCGCTCGCCCGCGGCTTTCGAGACCGAGCGCGATCAGAACGGTGTGTGCGTCGGTGCCAGCGGCGGTGTCGGCGGCGGCGACCCCATGTGGCACTGGCCCGACACGTTCTTCAGAACGTTCCTGCCCAAGCTCGTGGAGCCCGGATTCCTCACCAAGCAGGAATGCGAAGCGGCGCTGGGCGCGTGGGACCGCGCCGCGGAGAACCCCTCCGCGTTTGTGCTTCTCCCGACCGTCTTTGAGTTGATCGCCGTCCGCCTGTGACGCTTAGCGAGCCTGATCGCGGTACGGGTCCGGCGTCGTCGCGGGTTCATCCCGGCTGACGCGCACGTTGGCCGCGGCTCCGCCGCGCTCATCGCGGGGCAGACGCTCGTACCCGCGACCCTCTTCCACTTGGCGGCGGGGGCGGTCGTCGTAGTCACGATCACGGTCACGGTCGCGACGATGGTCACGATCGGACTCGTCGTTGATCTCTTCTTCCACGCCCTTGAGGCCCTTCTTGAACTCCACGATCGAACGGCCCATGCCGCGCGCGACCGTCGGCAAGCGGTGACCGAACACCAAGAGGGCGATGCCCCCGAGGATCAGGAGGTGCATCGGAGAGAACATGCCTTCGAACAGTCCAAGCAATCCCATACAGCCTCCTGCCTTTCCGTCCGCCGATCCGCTTCGCATCTCGCGTCTGCGTCGGCAGTTCGCCCCGAACACCCGCAACCGATCATAGCCCTTCCCGTGCAGAACGCCGCTCGACGCCGCGGGTTGCCCACTGGTACCGATCAAGACGGCCCGTTGTTCGCAAACAAACGCCGAATCCGACCGATTCAGCCCGCCGCGTTCGACCGCTCCGCCGCTTCGAGGACGTTGCGGAGAAGCATCGCGACCGTCACGGGGCCCACCCCGCCCGGCACCGGGCTGATGTGCGAAGCCACCCGGCGGACGGTCTCGAAAGCCACGTCGCCCACCGTCTTGCCCTTGCCGTCCGGCCCGACCACCCGCGTCACGCCGACGTCGATCACGACTGCTCCGGGCTTGACCATGTCCGGGGTGACCAGAGCCGGCACGCCGGCGGCGGCGACGAGAACGTCCGCCATGCGGGTGAGGTCCGGCAGGCCTGGGGTGTGCTTGTTGCAACTGATGACCGTCGCGTCCTGCCGCATGAGGAGCACCGCGATGGGCTTGCCCACGACATCGCTGGCTCCGATCACGACGGCGATCTTTCCGCGAAGGAGCGGTTCGTCCTTGGCGGCGGGAGCGGTTGCCCGCTGCTCCGCCCCGGGGGCGAAGACCTCTTCGACCATCCGGATCACCGCCAGCCCCGTGCACGGAGCAAGACTGCTCCGCCCGTAGACGATGTTGCCGATGTTCGCCGGGTTCACACCCTCGACGTCCTTCTCGGGGGCGATCAGCCGCTGAACCTTGTACGCATCCACGCCCGGCGGCAGGGGCATGTGGAGCATGATCGCGGAGACCGCGTCATCGGAAGAGAGGAGCAGGATCCGTCCGGCGATCTCGTCGAACCCCGAGCCCGCGGGCAGGATGTGGAGCTTGTAATCGATCCCCGCGGCGGCGCACGTCTTGGCCTGGTTCTCGGCGTACACGCGGGCGGAAGCGTCGGCCCCGGTGTCGGCGAGGACGGCGTCCAGCCGCACGGAGCCGCCCCGGGCTTTGACCGCGGCGACGCGCGACGCGATGTCCGCACGGACGCGGGCGGCGATGCCGGTGCCGTCGATGATCGAAGCGAGCGGGCTTGTTGGAGCGGGAGCGTCGGTCACGGGCGCATGGTAGCGGGAAGGACCGCGGGAATGAAGAAGGCGGAAGGCCGGATCATTCCGGCCTTCCGCCCACGTGGTTTCATGCTGGCTGAGAAGCTCAGTCCTTCTGGTTCTTCATCAGCTCGTTGTACTTCTCGACGGGCATCTCTTCGATCGAGGCCTTCTGGAGGATCGCGTCCATGGTCTTGTGCTCGCGGATCTGGTTGTAGACGGCGCCAACGCGGTTGGACTGGATGATCTCGGCGCGGAGGCGGTCCGGACGGACGTTGCGCTCGTAGGCCATCTGGGCGATCCGCTGGTTGATCTCGTTCTCATCGACCGTGACGCCGAGGGTTTCGGCCGCCTGGTGGAGGATGAAGAAGAGCTTGAGGTCGCGCTGGGCGAGCGTGCCCGAAGCCGTGCGGAGCTCGGCCATGTGCTCCTCGATCTTCTGGGCGTCCACGCCGCGGTACATCAGCTCCATGCGGCGGTTCTCGAGGATTCGGGCCGCCTGGTAGCTGGCCATCTTCGCCGGGAGGTCCATCTTGACCGTGTCGGTGAGGTGCTTGGCGACCTGCTGCCGCATCGCGACCTGCTGCTGGGTGGCCACGCGCTGGGAGAGGCGGTTCTTGAGGGCCTCCTTGAGCTGCGTCTCGGACTCCATGCCGAGCATGGCGACCACGGTCTCGGTCGAGGAGGGGATGATCCGGTCGATGCGGTCCACCTTGAAGGTGATGGTGAGGTCGTTGCCCCTGATCGCCTCGACCTCGTGGTTCTCGGGGCCCTTGGTCTTGATCGTCGCCGTCTCGCCGACCTTCGGGCTTCCGAACTGCTTGGAGAAGTCCTCGACCATGACGCCCAGGATCATGCCCTTGGGGGCCTTTTCCTTGGAGGGGAGCTGCACGACGCACCCCTTGATGTCGTAGAAGTTGGTGCCGTCCTTGCCGACCATCACGCCGTGACCGGTGAGGTAGTCGCCGGGCTCGGCGGACTCGCGGGATTCGAGCGAGCCTTCGTTGATCTTGATCTTGGTCAGCTCTTCGTCGACGGCGGAGTCGGGGACCTCGATCAGCGGCTTCTTGACCTTGATCCCGTCGAGCGCGGGCATCTCAAAGTCGGGCATGACCTCGACCTCGACCTCGAAGGTGAAGTCCTTGCCGTGCTCGAGCTCCTGCTTGGCGAGCTCGGCGGACTCGGGGGAGGAGACGACCTTGAGCTTCTGCTCCTCGACGGCGGCCTGGTAGGCCGAAGCGACGAGCTGGCTCTTGGTCTCGCCCCTGACCATCGCTCCGAAGCGTTTCTCGACCAGGGCCCGCGGGGCTTTGCCCTTGCGGAAGCCGGGGAGAGCGGCCTCGACGGCGAGGGTGTCCAGCGAGTCTTTGAGCTTGCCGCTGACTTCATCCGCGGGGATGGTGATCTTGAGCTTCTTGCGGCTGGGGCCCGCGTCGGTGACGGAGACGTGGTGATTGCTGGAGGTGGCGGCGGTCATGGTCGAATCTCCGGAGG
>JBIKTT010000157.1:0-5723 GCA_044347925.1 Phycisphaerales bacterium | reverse complement strand
GGCTCTTCTTCCTTGATGATTCGCTTGAGCTCGTCGAAGCCGGCGGAGCGGAGTCGTTTGGCGTCGAAGGGGGTGGAGCCTGTGAGGAGTTCGTAGAGGAGGACGCCGAGGGAGTAGATGTCGGTGCGGGTGTCGACGTCGACACCGTGGGTGTGGGCCTGCTCGGGGGACATGTACTCGGGGGTGCCCAGGAGCTGCCGGAATTCGGTGAAGAGGGTCTTGTCGGTGAGGCGGCCGCCGGTGGCTTTGGCGATGCCGAAGTCGATGACCTTTGGGAGGGGTTTGCCGTCGGCGACGGTGACGAGGACGTTGGAGGGCTTGATGTCTCGGTGGATGATGCCCTTCTGGTGGGCGTGCTGGATGGCGTGGCAGACGGCGAGGAAGAGGTCGAGTCGGTCGCGAGTGCGGAGGTTGGCGGTGTCGCAGTACTCCGTGATGGGGACGCCCTTGACGAGCTCCATGACGAAGTAGGGGCGACCGGCGGAGGTGGCTCCGGCGTCGAGGACGCGGGCGATGTTGGGGTGGTCCATCATCGCGAGGGCCTGTCGCTCGGCTTCGAACCGGGCGATGACCTGCTTGGTGTCCATGCCGAGCTTGATGATCTTGAGTGCGACGCGGCGGATGACTGGCTCGGTCTGCTGGGCCATGTAGACGGAGCCGAAGCCGCCCTCGCCGATGAGTTCGAGAATCCGGTAGGGGCCGACGGAGGTGCCGACGAGTTCGTCGTGCATGGTGGCGAAGGCGCGGGTCTCGGCGGTGGAGGGGGGCGGGGGCGCGCCGAAAGCGTCGCCGGCTTCCTCGATGGCGTCGAGGAGGGAGCGGACCTCGGCGCGGGCTTCGGCGTCTCCGCGGCAGGCTTGTTCGATGAAAGCGTGGCGTTCGGCGACGGGGAGTTCGACGGCTTCGACGAAGATGGCTTTGGCTTTGGCGCGGAGAGCGGGCGACCGCGGGGGATGCGGTTGGGCGGAGTTCGGGGGTGGCGGAGAGTCGGGCATGGCGCGTGCGGCGGTCGGTCAGCGTTCGGCGGAAGGCTCCCGGGTCTGCGCCTCGAGTTCGCGGAAGAGGACGGCTTTGGCGTAGGCCCATTCGCGCATCACCGTTCGTTCGGAGATGCCCAGGGCGCGTGCGGTGTCCTCGACCGAGAGCCCGGCGTAGAAGCGGAGGCGGACGACCGCGCCGGCGGTGGGGTCCGAAGCTTCGAGGCGACGGATGGCGTCGTCGACTGCCACGATTTCGTCGGAATCTTCGACCTGGGCGAGGTCCAGGACATTGAGCGGGACCCGTTTGGCGGGTTTACCCCCTTCGCCGCCGCGTTTGACGCGTCCGCGGGCCCGGGCGTGCTCGATGAGGATTCGGCGCATGGCTTCGGCGGCGGCGTGGAAGAAGTGGGCCCGGTTGGCCCAGTCCAGGCCGGAGCCGGAAGCCGAGCCTGGAGAGCCGACGAGACGTGCGTAAGCCTCGTGGACGAGAGCGGTTGCGACCAGGGTGTGGTCGCGACGTTCGTGGCTCATGCGTTCCTGAGCGACTTTCCTGAGCTGGTCGTAGACGAGGGGGAGCAGGGCTTCGGCGGATTGCCGATCGCCCGCGCCGGCTCGTTGCATGAGGATGGTGATGTCCTCCGCCATGGGTGAATCTCCCGGGAGAGGGTACTGCGCCGGGCGGCGGATTGCACGCCCCTTTGTGGGCAGGAGGGAACCCGATTGATTACCCTGCGTCTCACAGGCGACTTTCGAAGGAGACCCCGATGACCGACCCGACTCCCGCGCCGGCCAATCCTCCCCGCCGCGGCATCCTCGACTTCATCGAACGCGTGGGCAATGCGCTCCCCGAACCGGCTTTGCTCTTTGCGATCCTGGCGGGGATCGTGATCGCGGTTTCCGCGATCGGGGCGGCGATGGGGTGGCAGGTGCAGCCTGTGCAGCCGCGGGTGGTGATGGTGGACGCGGTGAACGAAGCCGGGGAGACGGTGAAGGTGCCCAAGCGGGATGAGCGGGGGCAGCCGGAGGTGGAGCTTGTCAAGACGGGGGCGCCGATTGCGCCCAAGAGCCTGCTGACGAGCGAGGGGATCTATTGGATGTTGTCGTCGATGCTCCGGAATTTCACGGGGCTTCCGGCGCTGGGGCTGATCTTCGTGGCGATGCTGGGGATCGGTCTGGCGGAAAAGTTCGGGTTCTTCGGGGCGATGATGAGGTCGCTGGCGCTGGCGACGCCGAAATGGCTTTTGACGCCGACGATCGTGCTGCTGGGGGCGAATTCGTCGGTGGCGAGCGACGCGGGGTACATCATCCTGCCGCCGCTTGCCGCGGCGCTCTACATGACGATGGGCCGTCCGCCGGTGGCGGGGCTTGCGGCGGCGTTTGCGGGCGTCGCGGGCGGGTTCGGAGCGGGGTTCTTCCCCAGCGGTGGTGACGGGGTGATCGCGGGGTTTGCTCAGGATGCGGCCCGCGTGATCGATCCGTCGTACTCGGTGAGCATCCTGCACAACCTGTACTTCAAAGCCGGGTCGGTGCTGGTGATCACGCTCGCGGGCTGGTGGGTGACGGACCGGATCGTGGAGCCGCGGCTGAAGCGGGCGGGGATGACCGGGGCGCTGGAGGGCCCGACGGCTTCGGATCTGGCGCTCAAGCCGGAGGAGAAGCGGGCGCTGCGGGTGTCGCTCCTGGGGATGGCGGCGGTGCTCGCGATCTTCGCGGCGTTGATCTTTATCCCGGGGGCGCCGCTTCATGGCATGGGCCAGCCGACGCTTGCGAACGGGAGCGTGCTTCTGAGCCATCCGGTGACGATCAGCCCGGCGGACGCGGCGGTGACGGTGCCGGCGCACGACGTTTTGACGAAGGATCCGTTCCTGGTGACGGAAGCGGCGGCGAAGAGCCGGCTTCTCGAGACGCCGGGGGACCGCTGGGCGCACGTGATCGTGCCGATCATCTTCCTGGCGTTCCTGATCCCGGGGCTGATCTACGGGAAGCTGACGGGGACGCTGAAATCGCAGAAGGATGTGATCGAGGGGTTCTACCACGGGATCCGGAGCATCGTGCCGGTGCTTGCGATCGCGTTCTTCATGGGCCAGTTCGTGAACTACTTCGCGTACACGGGGCTTGACCGGATGCTGGCGTACGCGGGCGGGTCGCTTCTGGTGACGGCGGACCTGCCGGTGCCGATGCTGATCGTGCTGTTTGTGGTGCTGGTGGTGTTGGGCGACTTTGCGATCTCGGGGATGCTGAGCAAGTTCGGGGTGCTGGCTCCGATCTTCATCCCGATGTTCATGATGGTGGGGAAGAGCCCGGAACTGACGACGGCGGCGTACCGCATCGGCGACTCGGTGGTGAACATCATCACGCCGCTGAACAGCTATCTGCTGATCATTCTGGTGGTGCTGCAGAAGTACAAGAAGGAAGCGGGCTTGGGAAGCCTGATCTCGCTGATGCTGCCGTACTCGATCGCGTTCGGGTTGGCGTGGACGGCGTTCCTGGTGGCGTGGTTCATGATCGGGATTGATCTTGGGCCGGATGCGCCGGTGAACTACGTGCCGCCGTTTTGAACCGACGCGGTGGTGAGGGCACGCGGGGAAGAGAAGAAGACGAAGGCGGCGGGGCGACACGCCCCGGCTCGCGCTGAAGGTCACCCGCGGAGGGCGGCGACGACCTTGGCTCGTTCTTCGCGGGGTTTGCCGAAGATGGCGGTCGCGGCGACGATGACGTCGACGCCGGCGGCGCGGACGGAGGCGGCGTTGTCGGGCGTGACGCCGCCGTCGATCTCGAGGCGCTGCGTGGGCTTCAGGTGTTTCCTGATCTCGGCGGCTTTGGGGAGGACTTCGGGCATGAACTTCTGCCCGGAGAAGCCGGGGATGACGGACATCACGAGCACGAGGTCAAACGCGTGGGCGACCTTGAGCACTTCGCCCGGGGGGGTGTGGGGGTTGAGGCAGATGCCGGCGGTCATGCCCAGGGTGCGGCAGTGGTCGGCGAGCATGACGGCGTCGTCGCCCTCGAGGCGTTCGATGTGGAACGTGCAGTGGCTGGCTCCGGCTTTGGCGAAGGGCTCGATGAAGCGGGCGGGGTCCATGACCATGAGGTGAACATCGAGGAAAGCGTCCGGGAGGTGCTTGCGCAGGCCCTTCACCATGTCGGGGCCCATGGTGAGGTTGGGGGCGAAGTGGCCGTCCATGACGTCGATGTGGAGCAGGTCGGCGCCGGCTCCGGCGGGCGAAGCGGAAAGCACGTGCCCGGCGTCGGACGCCATCATGCCGAAGTCGGCGGAGAGGATGGAGGGGGCGATGAGCACCGGCCGCGGCGGATTGCTCAGGAAGTTTGCGGGAAGGGGTGGGGGAGGTGGGGGAGGTGGTGGGGACATCGCCGCAGTGTACCCACGCGTGGAAGACGCGAGTCGCGGCTTACCTGCGATTGGGCGGAGGCCCGGCGGGTCGGCCGAACTCCCCGCCGCGTGAGGGATCGGGCAGCGGCCAGCGGCGGAGGGCCCACGCCCGGACCGCGAGGAGCAGGACGACGCCCGCGCTGACGCTCGCGAAGACATACGTGTTCGAGAAGAAGTCCCATCGCCCGACGATGAGGGCGAGAAGCGTCATGGTGAACCAGAAGAGAGCGAGAAAGCCGACGCTCTTGGAGAACCACCGGAGGATGGTCGGGTTTGGCCGCACGGATCAAGTGTATTCGGCGTGCCAAGCGGGCCCGAATGCTCGGGAGAAGTGGGGGTTCATGCCGGACTGCTCTTGCGTCCGGGGGGGGAGGTACGATGCGGCTATGGGTACCTCGAATCAAGCCGTGCCGTCGCTCGCCGATCTCCGTGCTCGCCTTGCGAAGGTGGGGCAGGAGCATCTGCTCGCGTTCCATGACAAGCTCACGGCGGAGGAGCAGGTGCGGCTTCGGGGGCAGATCGCTTCGATCGACCTGGAGAGCGTGCCCGCGTGGGTGGCGGCGTATGTGAAGGGGAAGCCGGAAGCGAGTGTCCCGACGGACGCCGGGGCGATCAAGCCTGCGCCGTTCTATCCGTATGGAAAGACGCCGGGGGCGGAGGGGTACAGGGCGGCGGGCGAGGCGATCATCCGGAAGGGCGAGGTGGGGGCGTTTGTGGTGGCGGGCGGGCAGGGGTCGCGGCTGGGGTTTGAGGGGCCCAAGGGGTGTTACCCGGCGACGGCGATCACGAAGAAGCCGCTCTTTCAGGTCTTTGCCGAGCAGATCCTCGCCGCCAACCGCAAGTACGGCGTCACGATCCCGTGGTTCATCATGACCAGCCCCCTCAACCACGAGGCGACGGTGGCGTTCTTCGAGCGGCACCGGTTCTTTGGCCTTGGGAAGGAGAACATCATGTTCCTGCAGCAGGGCGTGATGCCGAGCTTCGACATGGCGACGGGGAAGATCCTGCTCGCGGGGCCGGGGGAGGTCGCGACCAACCCGGACGGGCACGGCGGGGCGGTGGCGGCGCTGCACAAGTCGGGGGCTTTGGCGGAGATGAAGAAGCGGGGCGTGAAGCACCTGTCGTACTTCCAGGTGGACAACCCGCACGTCAAGGTGATCGATCCGCTTTTCATCGGCTTGCACGCGACCGCGCCGGATTCGTCGGGGGAGATGTCCTCCAAGATGGTGCGGAAAGCGTCGTGGGACGAGAAGGTCGGCGTCTTCTGCATGATCGACAAGGCAGACGGACGCGTGCCCAAGCTGGACGTGATCGAGTATTCCGACCTGCCCCCCGCGCTCGCGAAAGCGACC
>JBIKTT010000191.1:0-5199 GCA_044347925.1 Phycisphaerales bacterium | reverse complement strand
CGTGAACCGTGCGAACGTGAAGACCCGCGTGATCCCGTTCCCCCAGTGCTTGGACCCGGCAACGCCCGGCGTGTCCGAAAGCCAGACCGTCCCCTGATTCGCCGCATCCGGCGTCAACCGGCTCTTCCGATACAGGATCGACGAGTGCTCCCCCTTCTCCTTTCCATCATCCCGCCCGACCCCGATGCTCGCCAGATCCGGATTGGAAGCCAGAATCTCATCAATCTGAAACCGCAGCGCCTCCTGCACCCCGATGATGTCGTACGGCTTCTCGTTGACCACGCTGAGAACCAGATCCCGGCGCTTCGGCCAGGCGTGGTCCCCGTCCGAAGCCGTCCCGTACCGGATGTTGAACGACATCACCCGGACCGCCCCGGGCTCGCGAGCCGCCGGAGCGTTCGGCGCCGGCGACGAACACGCCACAAGACCCAGCACCGTGAGAAGCACACCAATCCCGTAAAAGCGAGAGACGTTCAGCATCGCCCGCAGCATACCCGCCTTGCGCCCCCCTGACTTCCGGGCGGCCATCCCACCGCCGGGAAAGGTGAATCTGGGAGGTTCTCAAACCTGAGTACCCCATCGCCCGCCAATCAAGATGTCGCCCCACTTCACAAACTCTTGGCGCAGCGGACGTCACTTGCTTATAATCTTGTTCTAAGCCAGATCCGAGGGAGGTCAAGATGAACAGCATCACGCCGGTTCCGTGCAAGCCCCATTCGTGCCGGTCTCATGTGTTGCTTGGAGCCATGACCGTCCTGGCCGGCACCTGCTCCGCGCACGCCGATGTTGAACTCCTCTCCCGCTATAGCTTCCTGCAATGGACCCGCGACAGCTTCCCGTACCAAGACCGCGGCTTGGGCGACTGGTTTGATGAAGCCACCTTCGTCGGCCCCGGTCTTTGGGATGTCACCATGCCGCACGGAGCCCAGCACGCCGTCGAAGTCACGACCGAGCTCATCCGCGGCAGCTTCAACGGTCTCTACCGCGGCGCGATGTTCGAAGAGATCGACACCGGCGTCGAACGCTTGGATGTGCGTCTTCGTTTCAATGAGCCCACGCTCGTCACGATCGAGTTCTCCGCCGCGGCCAGCCCGATCGGCCCATCCGCGACGACCTCGGGCAACCTCACCTTCGCCCTGGTCGATCTCGCGACGACGATCCCGGTCTTCGAGATCCTCCGCGACGGCGCTCGAACCACCGAGCCCGGGCTCCGAGCGGTCTGGACGACGCAGAACTGGTCTCGCGTCGTTCCCCCGGGCGAGTACGACGTCCTCGCTCTCACGCACCACAACGATCTGGACACCGTCGGCGACCGGTCGTTCGCCGACGCTCAACTGGACTTCCGGATCGTGCTCGGCGGCAACGCCTGCCAAGCGGATTTCAATAGCGACGGCTTCGTCGACTTCTTCGACTACGACGACTTCGTCACGTGCTTTGAAACCGGCCTCTGCGGCGAAAGCCGGACAGCCGACGTGAACGGCGACGGCTTCGCCGACTTCTTCGACTACGACGCGTACGTCGAGCTCTTCGAACGCGGCTGCTGAACCGGCACGCGACGACGAACCGCACAAACCGCGCCGAGACCCAGCGCGGCGAGCTCCACGCCCGCCGGTGCCGGGACCGATGCGATCGTCAAGCCGCCGTCGCTGGACAAGATCGCCGACCCGTTCCGCGCATAAAACGTGTACGGGTTGTTCGCGCCGTTGCCCCAGATGTTGATCTCCGTCCCGCCCGCGCCAAAGAGCAGCCCGTAGGTGTTCAGCATCGCCGGCGAGCTGGGCGAAAGCTGATTGTCATAGATGAAGTATCCCGCCGGACTGATGGAAGCCGACGTCCCGCCCGGATTCCCGATCAGGTCATACCTGCCCGCATGCGCGCCCGCGATCACCTCAAGCTCGCCGTCCAGAATCGACACCCACCCATCGCTGTTCATCAGCCCCGAGATCCTGCCCGTCGCACACACCATGTCGCTCCGGAAATCAAAGATGAAGTCCTGCGACTGCGCATGCGCGGAAGCGGCGATCGAAGCTGCGGCAAGATAGGCGAACCTGGTCAGTGAGCGGCTGGTCATGTGTGTGCATCCCCGGGTGTTCGCCAAGCCCCGCACAAGGTCCCGGCGAAACACCAAACCAACCGTCGCATTCGCGCACGACCCCGGCCACCCACATCCGTATCCCACACTCCCTTCGAGTCGGTCTGGGAGGATGACGACCCCTGACAAGGACCGATGCCCGATTCTCGGACCGCGTTAAGCCCACTTCGCGCTGTCGCCAATCAAAAGCAGAGCCCGCACTCGCGGGCTCTGCCAGACAGTTCGTTTCGTCGCGTGGGCGAAGCGATCAGTGGTGCGGCGTGACTTCGCGAACGACGCGCGGCCCGGGCTCCGCCGCTTTCACGCCCTTGTGGTACGTCGAGTACAGATACACCGGAACACTCCCGGCCAGATGCTGCTTGATCAGCGGGTGCACCTGCTCCCACTCAAGCCCGCCGACACCGGTCGCAAGCTTCGGAATCGCGACGCTCGCGGGCTTCTCGTCATCGATCCACTTCCGGAACGCTTTGAGAGCATGCCCCACGTGCGACACCGACGCGGGCTTGGGCTTGGCCCCGTGCTCATACCCGCCCTCCTGCGTCATGAGCGCCACAATGCGCACCGGACCGTCGGGACCGGCGCCCGCCCACGCCCAGATCTCGCCTGGCTTCGGGTGCGCCGTCTGGCAATAGTGCCTGAAATCCTTGTACATCGCCGGGAACCGCTCGCGAAGCTGAAGCGCGAGCCCGGAATGGAACGGATCGTTCGGCGCAACGCCGTGAGCGATCACCGCAGCCGAGGAGAGAAGAATGTCGCCGGAGAATTCATGGAGCATGGGGACCTTTGCAGGAAGGGGTTTTCCAAATCATGAGGAGTTTGACGAGGTCTCACAAAGACCTTGTCGAGGCACGTTGGCACTGAGAAATCAAGCGATGCGACGACGACGCGGCAAGACAAAGAGCCCTCCAAGCCCGAGCATCGCGACAGACCCCGGCGTAGGAACGGCCGTGGTCACGATCTCATAGAGTGGTCGGAAGTTCACATCGGCATGCTCCCCTGAGGCGAAGCTCGTGTAATTGTTCGTAGGCGAGTCGATCCCATTGGGGGTGATGTAAAGGACCTCAGGGACGAGGATAAACCCATAGTTCGGGAAATCGCCCCGGGCCCACGCCGCGGTCAGAGCGGTGAGGTCAAACTGCACCTGCTGAGACTCCCGGTGCCCAGAGACAGCGATGAACGTCTCGCTCGCCCATTCCTCTGCGAAGGTGCCACCCGGAGTCGACCACGTCTGGCCCGGCAGTCGATCGTTCCACGTGACGTCTGCTTGATCCCACGCCTCCGTGAGGCGCATCAGGTGCGCACGGTAGACGTTGTGATGCACAAACGCCCCCACCTCTGTCACCGTAAACCGCGACTGGACGATCGTCTCGTCGGGGCGGAACGAGGGGAGATCAAAGTGAAACATCATGCGCAGATTGCTGACGTCTTGGAAGCTCCCGAAGAGACCGCCAGCGCCCGAGCCTTGGTTCACAGTCGGACGAGCACCCGAGATGGCCGCGTCCTGAGATGATCCGGGACCCGGTCGCAAAGAGTAGAAGTCCGCTTTCACAGATCCGCTGAGCCCTGCCGCTGCGATCGCTACAAATGCGAACGCGCTCAACCTACGAGACACAACCATCTTCATGTTCCGTCTCCTTGTTCCATCCGCTCGTCCGGAAATGAAAGAGCATTCTGGATGCCATCGGTAGTGCAACTCCGATGCCAGAAGCGAGTCGACACACGACGCGCCATCAAGCACTCACATCAACTTCCGCACGCACCTTGTCAGTCAATACCTGCCATCTGACAAAGTGACAGGGGGATCAGCACACACGCTCAGGTCAGACATGATCCAAACGGGGCATGCGTTGACCTCTTCGTGCTTCAACAGCAACGTGCATCACAACCGCGCACGCGCGCATCAACGCATCGGCCTCAAATCGCATCGACCTCGCGCAAAGATGCGAATGAGTTCTCGTTCCCGTCACGCGATCGTCACACACACCTCGATCCCAACGAACTCCTTCGCACGCCGGTTGAGCGTCCAGTCCGCCAGACCCGACGCCCGACCGGCTCGACCCAGCGCCCCGAGCAGGCCCCGACCATCCCGCCCCAACGGGGCTCTGCGGGGTTTGGGCTCACCAACCCGTGTGGAAAACCGCCTGACATGATGTCGCTTGCGGCGTCGAACCAGCCCGCCGACGCTACTTTTGCCTCCCCGGACCGCCCCCCTCCGCCACCCGCCCGCACCCTCCCCATGACCACCTCGGACACCTTCGATTTCAGCCGCTACGACCCCAAGAACCTGCCCCGGCGCGGCAGGGGCGGAGGCGATCCGCAAGCCGCGGCCGGCAAGCCCCTCGGCAAGCTCTTCGACCGCGAAGCTCCCTTCTCCGCCGAAGCAGAAATCTCCCTCCTGGGCTCCATGATCCTCGACCCCAACGTCATCGGCGACGTCATGATGATCGTCCGGCGCCCCGAGGACTTCTACATCGCCGAGCACGGATGGATCTTCCGCGCCCTCATCGAGGTCTTCGACCGCCACCACTCCGGCGACCTCGTCCAAACCCAGGAACGCCTCCGCCAGATGGGCGTCTACGAGCAGATCGGCGGAGAAGCCAAGCTCCTCGAACTCGCCGAAGCCGTCCCCGCCGCCGTCAACGCACCCTTCTACGCCCGCATCGTCGCCGACAAAGCCAAGCTCCGCCGACTCATCGACGCCGCCGGCAAAATCCTCTACGACGCCTACCACGTCGGAAGCGACCTCGGCCCCGAGGGCGTCCGCGAAGTCATCGACGTCGCCGAAACCAAAGTCTTCGAGATCGCCGAAGACGAATCCGTCAGCGAACCCCAGGAACTCAAGAAACTCCTCCAGGACGAGATCGATCGCCTCGAAGCCCAGGACGGCAAGGGCTTCAGCGGCGTCCCCACCGGCTACACCGAACTCGACGACATGCTCCGCGGCCTCCAGCCCGGCGAACTCGTCATCATCGCCGCCCGCCCCAGCATGGGCAAAACCGCCCTCGCGCTCAACCTCGCCGAGCAGATCGCTCTCGGCGGCCTCTCCTTCGTCCGCGAAGATGTCCCCCGCGTCCCCATCGGCTTCTTCTCCCTCGAAATGTCCAAGT
>JBIKTT010000156.1:0-5733 GCA_044347925.1 Phycisphaerales bacterium | reverse complement strand
CGGCAAGACGGTCTTCGTGACCGCCGGGCCGCGCGTGGTCGCGGCGAAGCTCAAGGAACCCGCGATCAAGGTCGCGGCGCCCGCCGCCGATGCGACCAAGCCCGCCGCGAAGTGATCCCCCGCGCCAGAACCCAAGCGGAGCACACGCCTGAACCAGAGCTCTCCCCCCCACGGCACTCCGCCCGCCGCGGCCAAGCACGGCCTCGCCGCGCACGCGCGGTTCTTCTGGCAGTTCCTCACCAAGCCCGGCATGGTCGGCGCGGTCGCTCCAAGCTCCGCCGCGCTGGCGAAGGAGATGCTCGCCACGATCGACCTGGGCCCAACCGCCCGAATCGCCGAGTACGGACCTGGCACGGGCTCGTTCACCAGCGAGATTCTGTCGCGTATCCACCCACAAGCCAAGTTCTTCGCTGTTGAACGCAACGCCGCGCTCGCCGCCGAGCTCCGCGCTCGGTTCCCCTCCCTTCACCTGCACGAAGGAAGCGTCGAGGACATCGAGACGTTCTGCCGGGCCGAAAGCGTGGATCAACTCGACGCGATCGTCAGCGGCCTTCCCTGGGCCGCGTTCCCGCGCGACCTGCAGGTGCGCATCCTCGACGCGACGATGAAGGTGCTGAGGCCCGGCGGCCAGCTCATCACCTTCGCGTACCACACGGGCCTGTTCCTGCCCGCGGGCCAGCGGCTTCAGAAGCTCCTGCCGACATACTTCTCGTCGATCACGCGCGGCCGCACGGTCTGGGGAAACACGCCCCCGGCCTTCACGATGCGCTGCGTCCGGTAGCCCGAACTACGCAGGCGACGCCGAACCGGTTCCATCGATTTCCAAGCTATTTTCTCGCAAAAAATCCACGTGCGAAGGCAATCCGCACGCGCTTCTCGCGTCTCTCTTGAGGGACGCGTTCGCGTCCCCGCGAGGGGACCGAATGCCGACCTCGTGTGGGGACGCTCGTGAGCGATTCACTTAGCGCCCCGCGGTTGAGAGAGAGAAGCGGGTGTGGGCGGGGTGGGGTGGCTGGAGGGCCACCCCGCTCTTCTTTTGGAAACCGCTCGTTTACCCAGCCGGACACAAGCTGTTCCGGACGCGCTCGATGGTCGTGCCGGCGACGCTCACGATCTTCTCAGGGTTTGCGTGCCCGGTCACGACGCGGACGTCCTTGGCTCGCACGCCGAGCTCACTCGCCAGAAGATCGCAGATGGCCTGATTGGCTTTGCCATCTTCCGGCGGAGCGGCGACCTTGACCTTGAGGCGGTCGCCGAGCAAACCCGCGATCTGGTTCTTTCGCGAGCCGGGGACGGCTTTGATCGCGATCCGTACCTCGCCGTCGGGTCCGACGGAGAACGGGCTCACGTCCCGGGGTCCGTTTCGAGCGATCGGCGCGTCTTGAAGATCGGGCTTGCGTCAAACGGAGCGGCGGGGTCGCGGTGAGGGCCGTTCTTGATGCGGTCGGCGGCGCTCGCGGCGTTCTCGGGCGAGAACTCGATCCCGATGAACCTGCGTTTGAGCGCACGGGCGACGACACCGGTGGTCCCGCTCCCCAGGAACGGGTCGATCACGATGTCGCCCGGCTCGCTGCACGCACGGATGACGCGGGCGAGGTAGATCTCGGGGAGCTGGTTGTGATGGTGCGACCGCCGCTCCTTGTTGTTGCCCTGGATGCGGCCCCAGTACTTGCCGTACCAGACGTCCATCGGCACGCGCATCCCGGCGGGCACGCCGTCACGCTTGCTGAGCGTGCGCTTGTCCCCGTAGGTTGTGAGGCGGTCGGAGGGTTCGAGAATGTCGAGATGCTTCCACGTGCGCTCACCACCGGGCTTGACGAAGTACAGCGCGTGGACCTTGCTCGAGATAAATCGGCTCCGCGTGTTCTGGCCGAACCGGTAGTGCCAGATGCACCAGTTGGCCATCTCCATCCCGGACTTCTTGAGGTAGACCACGATCTCCGCGGCCCAGTCGTCGGGGATGTTGACCCAGAGCGAGCCGCCGGGCCGAAGAGCTTTCACGCAGGCTTCGAGCCACGCGTAGGTAAAGTCCAAATACTCGTTGTGCGGAAGGTCGTCCTCCCACCGGTCGTAGGTCGCGGACCAGTTGAACGGGGGGTCGGCGAAGATGAGATCGACCTTGCCGGCAGCCGCTTCGGGAATCGTCGGGAAGATCTCGCGGCAATCTCCGATGAAGACGCTGGCACCGGGCCCGCCGTCGTGCCCGTCGATGACGATCTCGCGCTTGCCGGGCTTGGCTTTGACCTTGGAGGGCGTCTGGGAAGCCGCGTGCGCCTTGGCGGTGCGCTTGCGTTGGCCGGGAATGGCGGGGGACGGGGACATCTCGGGCAGCATAGCGCAATCCACACGAGGGCGCTACGCCCGGGTTTCCCGCCCGCGAAGCGGGTTCACCCTCGGGGTCGGGTCGCCGTGACGCTTGATCACCCCTTCGATCATGATCCACGCTCCGACCGCCGCCTGATGCCGCCAGCGAGGGGGAGCGTCCACCGGCCTGATGACCTCGAGGGACGCCTGCAAGCACCGCATCGCCAGCGATCGCCGGGGGCGGCACCCCAAGCCGATCGATTCGATGATCATCGAAGCCAGCATGGCTTCGGGCGCTCGGCCGCGATGCACGCCCACCGTGTCGATCAGGGCGAGCCCGGGCCGCGTTGCATCGGTCGAGGTCACGATCCAGTTGGAAGGCTTGGCATCGCGATTGGTAAGCCCAGCCAGTTCGATCCTCCCCGCGATCCGACCGGCTTCCCGGGCGAGCGCGTGCTCCTCGCGGACGGAAAGCCCGCCGCGCGAGAGCACCTCCAGCAGGGTCGGCCCGCGAAGGCGTTCGAGGACCAGAAGCCCCTCCGCCTGGCGTTCGGAACCGCGGGTCGCCAGCGCCAGCGGACGGGCGGTCGGTACTCCCGCCTTGAAGAGCAGAACCGCGCCGCGCCACTGCCGGTCGTCCCGCGAAAGCCCAAGCCACGAGCGCAGCCCCGGGATCATCCCGCGCCGGGGAGCGGATTTGATGACCACCTCGCGTCCGGCGATCCTGGCTCCGACCACCACCGAAGCCCCGTCCCGCTTGAGGATGTCGCACTTCTCCAGATCGATCGCCGCAAGCTCGCGCTCCCACGCCGCCGGATCAAGCCCCGGCGCAAGTCGGTGAATCGTCAGGTCGAGAGGACTCGGCACGTCGCCCAGCGTACCCGCAAGCCGGGCCTCGCGTGGGCTACGCTCCCCCGTCACCCTTTTCGGAGCCCTCACCGCATGTCGGACCGCAAGCCTTACGTCGGCGGCAACTGGAAGATGAACACCAACCGCACCACCTCCGCGGAACTCACCCGCGGCGTGGTCGATGCGCTCCGCACGACCACGTCGGTCGAGACCGCGGTCTTCCCCCCCTTCCCGTACCTCCTCGCCGTCAAGTCGATCCTCCGCGACCGCGGGTCGGCCGTCAAGCTCGGAGCGCAGGACGCTTCCCACAAGCCCGACGGCGCGTACACCGGCGAGGTCTCGGTCGACATGCTCAAGGACTGCGGCGTCCAGGTCGTCCTGTGCGGCCACTCCGAACGCCGCCACGTCCTGGGCGAGAACGACGAACTGGTCAACGCCAAGGTCCGCGCCGTCCTCGACGCCGGCCTGGACTGCATCCTCTGCGTCGGCGAAACGCTTGAGCAGCGGGAAGCCGGCCACACCGACCCCGTCAACCAGCGCCAGGTCCGCGCCGGCCTCGCCGACGTCACGGCCGACATGATGTCCCGCGTCGTCATCGCGTACGAGCCCGTCTGGGCCATCGGCACCGGCAAAAACGCTTCGCCCGGAGACGCTCAGGACGTCCACGCCAAGATCCGCAAGCTTCTCGGCCAGCTCTACAACCCGGACGTCGCCAACCTGACGCGAATCATCTACGGCGGGTCGCTCAAGCCCGCCAACGCCCGCGAGATCGTCACCCAGCCCGATGTCGACGGCGGCCTCATCGGCGGCGCCAGCCTCAAAGCCCCCGACTTCGCCGCGATCGTCCAGGCGTGCGTCTAAAGCCGGGCGTCGCCCGGTGAGGCCGCATTCACCGCCTACTTTCCCGCCATGCCCGCGCTCCTGTCCGCCCGATCCCTGACGAAAACCTTCGGCACCCGCACGCTCTTCACCAAGGTGGGGCTCGTCGTCGAGGAACGGGAGCGTCTCGCCCTGATCGGCCCCAACGGCTCGGGAAAGTCGACCCTCCTCAAAATCCTCGCGGGCCAGGAAGCCACCGACGAAGCCTCGAACCCCGAGATCTCGCTCCTCAAGGGTGTCCGCGTCTGCTATGTCGCTCAGGCCGACCGGTTTCCCGAAGGATCCACCATCCGCTCGGCGGTGATCGACGCCGTGACCGCGAACCCGCCCGCACACCTCCACGATGAGCACGAGATCGAGCTCGCCGCGGAGATGCTCCTCGAACGCGTCGGATTCGCCGACCTCTCGCAAGCCACCGCATCCCTCTCCGGCGGACAGCGCAAGCGTCTGGCCATCTCCCGCGAACTCGCGAAGGAGCCCGACCTCCTCCTGCTCGACGAACCCACCAACCACCTCGACGTCGAGGGAATCGACTGGCTGGAGTCGATCATCAAGAGCGGGATCGACACCATGCACGGCCGCCACCAGTTCGCGTCCGTCGTCGTCACGCACGACCGCATGTTCCTCGAGTCCGTCGCTTCCCGCATCGTCGAGCTTTCCTCCGCCTACCCCGGCGGAACGTTCTCCGTCAAAGGAAACTACTCCGAGTTCCTCCGCCGCAAGCAGGAATTCCTCGAAGGGCAGGCCAAAGCCGAAGCCGCGCTCGCCAACCAGGTCCGCGAAGACCTCCGCTGGCTCGGCCGCGGCGCCCAGGCCCGCCGAACCAAGAGCAAAAGCCGCATCGACGCCTCCTACGAACGCATGGACGAGCTCGACGAGCTCCGCGCTCGAAACACGCCGAGCAAAGCCGCAGGCATCGACTTCACCGCGACCGAACGCCTCACCCACAAGCTCCTCGTCGCCCGCGCGATCACCAAGTCCCTCGGCGGACGCAGGCTCTTCACCGACCTCGACATGGTCCTCTCGCCAGGAGAGATCCTCGGACTCCTCGGCCCCAATGGCTCGGGCAAGTCCTCGCTCATCAAGGTTCTCACCGGCGAGCTCCCCCTCGACCCGCCCACGCCCGAAGCCCTCAAGGAAGCCGCGGAGGCCGTCAACATCCCACCCGGCACGCCCGCGCCGGGCACCATCCGCAAAGCCGACAAGCTCCGCACGGTCATCTTCTCCCAGCACCGCGAGGGCCTCAACCCCGGCCAGACCCTCGCCGAAGCCTTCAGCCCGCACTCCGACGCGGTGATCTACCGCGGCCAGGTGCTCCACGTGAACACCTGGGCGGCCCGATTCCTCTTCACCAAGGACCAGCTCAAGAACCCCGTCCGCGCTCTCTCCGGCGGCGAACAGGCCCGCGTGCACATCGCCCGCCTCATGCTCGAGCCCGCGGACATCCTCATCCTCGACGAACCGACCAACGACCTCGACATCCCGTCGCTCGAAGTGCTCGAAGAAAGCCTCGAGGACTTCCCCGGTGCGGTGATCCTCGTGACGCACGACCGCGCGATGATCGCCCGCCTCTCAACCAGGATCCTCGCCCTCGACGGCCGCGGCGGCTGCCGTTACTTCGCCGACTACTCCCAGTGGGAACGCCGGGTGAAGCACGAAGCCGATCCGGCCGCGCAGCGGGCCGCCGAATCAGCCAAAGCC
>JBIKTT010000155.1:0-5758 GCA_044347925.1 Phycisphaerales bacterium | reverse complement strand
GCGTACAAGGAGCTTCGCGCCCTCGCGGGTTCCTACTTCAGAGCACAAAGACCCGACCACACCCTGCAACCCACCGCGCTCGTTCACGAGGCGTTCCTCAAGATCACAAGCGGCCGTCCCTCGACATGGGAGAGCCAAGCCCATTTCGTCTCTGTGGCGGCGATGGCGATGCGACAAATCCTCATCGACCACGCGCGGGCACGACTGGCCGACAAGCGAGGCGGCGGCGCGGCACGCGAAAGCCTCACCGATATCGCCGGGAGCGAGCTGATCGTCATCGACCCGCTGGAGTTTGAGGACCGGCTCACACGCCTTGCCGCGGTGGACGCGAGGCAGGCCCGCGTCGTCGAGTTGCGGTTTTTCCTGGGACTCAGCATCCCCGAGGCCGCTCGGGTACTCGGCGTGAGCGATAAAACCGTCGAGATGGACTGGCGGTTTGCCCGGGCCTGGCTCCGGCGCGAACTGGGAGGGACGCGTCCATGATCCCGAGAACTCCTGAGACCAGGATCCGCGAGATATTCGCCGGCGCATGCGACCTTGCCGACGCCGATCGCTCTCGATACCTGGACGACGCGTGCGCCGGGGACGACATGGTGCGGGCCGAGGTCGAGTCGCTCCTCGCGCTGGACCGCGTCGAGGGCGGCATTTTCGCCGAGCCCGATCTCGCTTCCGGACGCGGCCTTGGCGATTCCTTCGCGCTCCCCTTGCACGAAAGCCCCGCGCCCGAACGAATCGGCAGGTTTAAGCTGATCCGCAGGCTCGGCATGGGCGGCATGGCTGAAGTTTACGAAGCCGAGCAGGACGACCCCGCACGCCTGGTCGCCCTCAAGATCATCGATCTCGCCGCGGTTTCACCGGGCATGAGCGCGCGGTTTGAGCGTGAGGGGCAGATTCAAGCCTCGCTCCACCACACCGGCATCGCTCAGGTCTTCGAGGCGGGCGTGCATCAGCAGGGCCGCAGGCAGATCCGGTTCTTCGCGATGGAACTCGTGGTGGGAAGGCCTATCACCGAGCACGTGACGCGCGAGAAGCTGACCACGCAGGACCGCCTGGCACTTTTCCTCCGTGTGTGCGACGCTGTCGGCTTCGCCCACCAGAACGGCATCATCCACCGCGACCTCAAGCCATCCAATATTCTCGTGGCGATGGATCGGGGCGTCGCTCAGCCCCGCGTGCTGGATTTCGGGATCGCCAAGAGGACAACGCCGGGCCTCAACGACGCGACGATCTGCGAGGGGGGGCACACCTCGCCGGGGCAACTCATCGGTACTCTGTCGTACATGAGCCCCGAGCAGATCACAGGGGCAGCCGAGGCGGTCGATACTCGGGCGGACATCTACGCGCTGGGACTTATCCTGTTCGAGATGCTCACCGGCAAGCCGGCGCTCGCGGTCTCGGGGCTCTCGCTGGTCGATGCCGCACGTCGGATCGTCGAGGACGCTCCCCTGCGGCTCGGCTCCCTCGTGCCGTCCCTTCGCGGCGACCTCGAGACGATCATCGAGAAAGCGATCGCAAAGGACAAGGTGCGCCGATACGACTCGGTCTCCGAGTTCGCCGCCGACCTCCGCCGATACCTCGACCAGCAGCCCATCACCGCGCGCCCTGCAACCGCCATCTATCAGTTCCGCAAGTTCGCCGGCCGCAACCGCGCGCTCGTCGTGACGGCGGCCCTCGGCGCGGTGGTCCTCGCCGCTGGCGTTGTCGCGACCGGGATGCAGGCCCGGGCCGCCACCATCGCCCGCGACGACGAACGCGAGGTCAGCGCGAAGTATCAGGTTCTCGCCGAAGAGGCCCAACGACTCGCCGATCGCTCTCGAAAGGACGCTGAGATCTCGCGGGCCGTGGCCGAGTCGCTCAGAGATGTGTTTTACCTCGCGACCCCGTTACGGGCGCAGGGCAAGGACCCAACCCTCCGGCAAGCAATCGACCTCGCGGCTGACCGGTTCGGGAAAGGAGACGAGATTCCTCCCGAAGCCGAAGCGATCGTGCGCAACGTGTTCGGGATTGTCTTCCGCGACTTCAGCGAGTTCGACAAAGCACAGGGCCAGTTCTCCGCTGCCCTCGACATCCGTCGGCGCGTCCTCCCGCCGGACCACGCCGACATCGGCGAGGTCCAACAGAACATCGGCGTCAATCTCAGCCAGGCGGGAAAGCCCGAGCAGGGGGTCGAACATCTGATCGAGGCCCTCCGCATTCAGAAAGCCGCCCTCGGAACCGAAAGCCCCAAGGTCGCCCAGGCAACGTACAACCTCGGACGCACGATGCTCCGGTTGAAGCGGTTCGAAGAGTCTCGCGCCCTCCTTCTGGATTCGCTCGAGATCCATCGCCGGATCGCCCCGAATCAGAAGGCTCACATCGCGTACCACCTCAGCACACTTGCTGGCGTGGAACGTCTTCTCAACAACTCCGACGCTGCGGAGCGGTACGCTGTCGAAGGGCTCGAAGTGATGCGTGCCGCGGTCAACCCCGGGAACCCGGCACTCGCGACCTGCTTGTTCGAGGTTGCCGCCGCACGCCTCATGCGAAACGACTTTGCCAGCGCCGATGAACCCTCGCGTGAGGCCTACGACATCGCGTCCGCGGCCTTTGGCTCAAATCCCGCCCACATCACCCTTGTCGCGATCCGCGACCAACGTCTCACGATTCTCGAGGCCCTCGGATTGACCGATCAAGC
Organism: Phycisphaerales bacterium; assembly: GCA_044347925.1. Taxonomy (GTDB): domain Bacteria; phylum Planctomycetota; class Phycisphaerae; order Phycisphaerales; family UBA1924; genus UBA2396. The sequence goes on along the minus strand of JBIKTT010000155.1, from coordinate 3,084 downwards.
CGCGACCCTCAGAGCAAATGCGCCGCCACGCTGATGCTTCGCTGCCGACCGATCGGAGTGCCACGACCGCTCTCGTGACCAATCCGATTCGATGTGAACGGACACCGGCAACCACTCGTCCCGCTCCCTCTGCAGGACGGTTCCGAAAGGTTTCTCTCACGTCGCGGAGATTCGATGCCTGATAATGACTGGGCCACACGGCATTGACGACGCGAACCCCGCCGAAGCCCTCCCCGCCGACCTCTACTTCGGCCCCGCCCACAACGACCTTGGCGTCCGGTTCCTCATGCAGAACCAGCTGTACGAAGCCGCTGGCGAGTTCGCGTGGGCCCGCAAACTCCTCCCCGGCCACCCCGACCCGCGTCTGAACATCTCGCTCACGCTGAAATCTGCCGGGCGCTACGACCAAGCCGCGGACCACGTCCGTACCGCGCTGCAGATCCACCCCGGCCACATCGCGAGCTTGCAGCAGCTCGCACGCCTCGAACTCATGCACCCCGCCCGCCCCAAGACGGCGATGGCCGGCTCGTCCAGCGCCGAACGCACGCCCGAAGCCCGCGCCGAACTCCGCGACAACCTCAGCGAGATCGCCATGCGCGGGGAAACCCAAGCATGGAAGGACTGGGCACGGCTGCAGATCGTCAAGCTTGACGGCGGGCGGTAACGATGTGCATCTGGGAAAGTACGGTGATGTGCGAGCGGCCGATTCCGTGTAGACTTCCCGGGGAGGAAACGACATGCCACAGAACAGTGAGTCAGCGGGCCTTTTCCCTCACGCCATAATCCGCGCCTTACCCACCGCATGGATGGTGTCAGCCTTGAGCGCCGCGTCGATGTCGCAGGCACAGTGCACATCCCCCGCTTGGGACGCTCTCCTGTCGCCCCCCGCGTCGCTCACCGCTCGGTGGGGCCAAGGGGTCTTTGACTCAACTCGTTCGCGATTTGTGCTGTTCGGAGGGTTCACTTCGCAGAATACCCGTGAAACGTGGGAGTTTGGGCAGGGTGAATGGGTGCTGGCGGCAACGAACGGGCCAAGCGCTCGGCGCTCAAATGGATTGGTCTTTGACGCGCGTCGTGGTCGCGTGCTTTTGTTCGGCGGGTTTGACACTGTCCCGAGAAACGATCTGTGGGCGTGGGATGGTGGCGTGTGGACTCAGTTGTTTCCAACTGGGACGCCACCCGAAGTTCGCGACGCCATGGCGGCGGCGTATGACGAAGCGAGAGATCGGGTCGTCATTTTCGGCGGCGTGAGGCCCAATCACTTCTACGGCGACACGTGGGAGTACGACCCGCAATCAAATAGCTGGGCCAGAGTGTCCCAGACCGGGCCTGCCGCTCGGGGGTACATGCACGCCGCTTATGACCCCGTTCGCCAACGCACCGTCATGTTTGGCGGCGGGGGCGACCTGCCTGGACAGCAGCGCAACGACACATGGGAGTGGGACGGAACCGCGTGGTCTCTGAGGGCGACCACCGGGCCGTCGCCACGGCGGGGTTACACCATGACGTACAACGGCGCACGCGGCACGGTGTTGCTCTTTGGCGGCTTTACCGACGGCAATCCCACCGTCTACCACCGCGACACGTGGGAATGGGACGGCACGAGGTGGGCGGAGGCAGAAGCGCCGGGGCCGTCCCCACGCGCGGCGGCATTCGCGGCGTACGACCCGGACGGTGCGAGGGTGCTCTTTTTCGGCGGAGCGAATGCTCAGGGAGCGTTCAGGGATTTTTGGAGCTTTACCGGCCCGCCAAGGCTGGCATCGCAATCGGGCGACCTTCTCAAATGTCCGGCGGGGACTGCGGTGCTCTCGGTCGAGGTCGCAGGTACCGGTCAATTCCTCTTCAACTGGCAGGTTGAAGGCGAGCCGGCCGAATGGTCGGACGTGACCGTGGGCCTCACGCCCGGGTTGGGCGCGGTGGCTGGCGCTCAGGAATCCACGATGCGGATCTCGTCGATGGATCCGGCTGCTTCCGGGCGGCGGTTTCGCTGCGTCGTCACGGCGGTGGCGGGGGCGTGCGGAGCGACCATCAGTAGCCCCGTGACCCTGACGATCTGCCGGACGGATGTGAACTGCGACGACTTCCTCGACTTCTTTGACTACGACGAGTTTGTGAACGACTTTGAGTCGGGGGGGAGCCGTGCGGATTTCAACGGGGACGGCTTCATAGACTTCTTCGATTACGACGAGTTTGTGGCCGCATTTGAAGCGGGTTGCTAGCGGCCGCAGGTTGACGGGGTGCACTATGAAGAACATCGCGATCCGCGTCGCTAGCCTCGAAGACCGCGCACGCCTGACGCGCGACGGCCGGCGCGTGACCGAGTCGCAAGCCGCGTTCGACCGCCTCGTTGACGACGAAGAAGGCGAAGCCGCGCTGCTCGCCTACTTCGCGCACGTGCGGGCGCACCACCCCGACGGGCCGGGCCAGCGTGACTCCGTGGCCGCCGACCCGCGCGTGGGGCCGTTGCTCGACGCGATCGTCCTCGCGGCACGGCGGGCCAACGCCGGGGCGTGGTTGGCCGGTCTTGGGATCGCCGAGCCCTAGCCCCCGCCATAGGTACTGGTTGCGGGGGGGGGCGTCGCGCCGCCCCGCACGTCTCCAAAGTGCCCGCGTGAGGCGAGGATTTTTCGTTTCACTGGTGCGCAAGCCCCCAGTACTGGCCGCTTGAACTACGAAGGTCCGCCGCAGATCGCGTCCCAGGTCGCCCGGTCCGGCAGCACGTACGTCTTGGGGATCCGTCGCCCGCAGCGCGGGCAATCGGGCGGGAGCGGCGGCTTGCGCCCGTCGGGCCCCGGCTCGTAGTCGCCGGGCGCGGGCTGGCGGAAGGTCACGCCTACGAAGTAGCCCTCGCAGGTTGCGCACGCCGACGGCGCGAGCCCGCGTTCAAGCCGCGCGACTTTCCGCGCGAGCACGTTCACGCGGCCTTCTCCTGCGCGGCTTCCAGCGCATCGATGCGTTGCGCGAGGTCGTCAAGTTCGAGCGACTCGCGCCCGACCTTGAGCAGCGCCGTCGCCGCCGCCACCCGCGACGGGTACGGGGCTTCCGGGTCGGACATGATCTTGGCGAGCGTCTGCACCGCCAGCG
>JBIKTT010000154.1:0-5764 GCA_044347925.1 Phycisphaerales bacterium | reverse complement strand
CTTTGCGAAGCAGGGTGAGGAACTCGCCGCGATCTCTGAGCTTGGACGTGGTGAGGGAAGCCCGAACGCCGGCGTCTTCAAGTCGGGCGAGGTTCGTCGGAGCTTGCTCCCACGCCATCAGTGTGCGCAGGTCCGTCTCTTCCGAGCGACCGACGGAGGAGACGTCGGGTGCCCGTGGATCGTTCAGGGGCACGATCCAGGGGTGGGCTTGCTTGAGGTTGGGCGAAGCGGCGGCGAGGGTCTTGACGGCGTCGCTGACGGCACCGACACGGCGATACTCGGTGCCGCTTCCGACCACGATGGCGGGGAGGGAGAACTCGGTTGCGAATCCGACGGCGCGCATCGCGTCGATCTCATTGTCGACATCGAAGACGAAAGGTCTGGACGCCGTGATCGCCGCCGCCCACGCGGGGAGCGGTTCGCCGGAGTTCACGCGTGCCCGTGCGTCCTCGATCGTCTGCCGGAGCAGAGCGAGAGCGCCCATACGCGACGTCGGATACGAGCCGAACCAGCCGGAGCCTTCACCATCCTCGCGCGAGCCGAAGCCGCCGGCGGTTTCGAAGGACGCGTTCATCGCCCACGACGGAACGTACACCCGCGGCTGGGGAAGGTTTGGCTCGCTTCCTGTTGGCCCCGGAAGCAGCGAGACGACGGCCGAGGTGCCGCGAAGGACGCCTCCGCGACGTTTGCCCGGATCCATCGGCACCAGCGCGACGGTTCCAAATCCCATGCGTCGAAGCGACTCGGCCGTCGAGCGGTCAAGGCCGGTCTGATCCAGAGCGTGCCGTTCGGCGACGATGTTGACGTTCCAGTGCCGCTGCGTTGTGTTCGCACCGGCTTCGGGCGTGGGGCGCGGGACTTCGACCTCCACGAAGGGGTCGATGAAGCCGGCGTAGAGGTGCTGGCCGGAAACATCCCAAACCTGAGCTCCGGCGGGCCACTGATCTTGCGGGAGCGAGCCGCGCGTGCCGACCGCTTGGATCATCCCCGCTCGCACGATCACCACCGCGTCCGCGAGGGTGTCGGAATCGGCCGGGGTCGGGTGGAGGGTGCCTCCAACCAGAATGTGGGTGTTCGGGTCGGTCTGCCGGGGTCCGTTGGTGGGCGGGTTGCCGCCGGGTTGAGCCAATCCCATGGGCAGGGCGGCCAGGACCGAAGCGGACATCGCGATCAGGACGGTTGGGGTCATGGGCGCGAGTCTACCATCCGGGGCGTTCTCGCGAAATAGGTGGATGTTCGGCATGCACGGGCCGAACCGGCCCCCTACCGGGGACGTATGCTTGGGTGGTCTTTGCGTCTCTTTCCTTGTCGGCCCCGAGTATCTTCGCGGGCCGCGTGCCCAACCACCGCAGTTGACACGGGGACACGAGGTCCTCGTTTGCCGGAGCTCTTCATGTCGCACTCCCACAGCCACGACCACGCCCACAAGCACGACCAGCACGCGGAAGCTCTGCAGTGCTGCTCGCACCACGAGGTCAAGATCGAGCGGTACATCGTGCTTTGCCTGGCGGGCGGGCTTCTGGTGCTCGTGAGCACGATCTGCAAAGCTCTGAATCTCACCGACCCGGCGGTGGCCAAGCTTCCGGCGGCGATCGGCTCGCTGATTCTCTCGGTCCCGCTGCTGATCGCGGCGGCGACGGAGATCCGGTCGATGAAGCTCTCTTCGTCGACGCTGGCCGCTCTGGCGATTCTCGCGTCGCTCGCGATCGAGGATTACATCGTCGCGGGCTGGCTCGCGTTCATTCTCGTGGTGTTCGGCCAGATGGTCCGCCGGTCGGCTTCGGGCGCCCAGCGTGCGATCGCGGACCTCGTGCAGCTCACGCCGGACGTCGCTCGCGTGGTGGAGAACGGCTCTGAACGCGAGGATGTGGCGCTTTCGCAGGTGACAGTCGGGATGATCGTCCGAGTTCGCCCCGGCGAGAACCTGCCGGTGGACGGTCGGATCATCACGGGCCGGTCGACGATCAACCAAGCTTCGCTGACCGGTGAAGCGGTCCCCGTGGAAGCGGCCAAGGGCGACGAAGTGTTCGCCGGCACGACCAACCTGACCGGCGGCATCGACATCGAGGTCACCCGCGTCGGCGGCGACACGACGATCGGCCGCGTCACGCAGCTGATCCGTCAGGCCGAGCAGAGCCGCACGCCGCGTCAGATGCTCATCGAGCAGGTCGCGTCGTTCTTCGTGCCCGTCGTGCTGAGCGTCGCGGGCATCACGTGGTTCATGATGGCGCAGGACCCCGCTCGCCGCGCCGAAGCCGCTTCGACCGCCGTGTCGGTGCTGGTCGTTACCTGCCCGTCCGCTCTGCTTCTGGCCAGCCCCTCCGCGATGCTCGCCGCGTTCGCCGCGGCCGCCCGCTTGGGCATCCTGATCAAGCAGCCCTCGTACCTTGAGTCCGCCGCCACGATCAACACGGTGGTGTTCGACAAGACCGGCACGCTGACGACCGGCAAGTTCTCGGTGACCCGCCTGACGCCCGCCACGGGCGTGGACGGCGCCCACCTGCTCCGCGCCGCGGCTTTGGGTGAACAGTCGTCCAACCACCCGCTCGCCCAGTCGATCGTTTCCACGGCCAAGCAGGCCCGAATCGAAGTCGATGCGCCCACCGCGTACGAGGAAGTGCACGGCCGCGGCGTGAAGGCTGCGACGACCCTCGGCGACATCTTCGTCGGCCGGGCTTCGTGGCTGGTCGAGCTCTCCCCGTCGATCCGCGCTGAGGTGGAAAGCGTCGAGAGCAAGCTCGACGGGATCACCGCGGTGCACGTCATGCAGGGCGGCCAGTACCTCGGCGCTGTCGGCCTCGAGGACACCATCAAGAAGGACACCAAGGGTGTCATCCAGCGTCTCCGAGACCTGGGTGTCAAGCAGGTCGCCATCTTTACCGGCGACCGTCTGAGCGTCGCCAAGCGCGTCGGCACCGCCGTCGGCGTCGACATGATCGAAGCCGAGTGCCTCCCCGAGGAGAAGCACGAGCAGATCAAGTCCCTCGTCCGCGCCGGGCACCGCACCATGATGGTCGGCGACGGCATCAACGACGGCCCCTCGCTCGCGGAAGCGGACGTCGGCGTCGCGATGGGTCTGGCCGGGTCGGACATCGCGGCCAACTCCGCCGGCGTCGCGCTCATGAACGACGATCTGTCCCGCGTGCCGTTCCTGATGGAGCTCGCCCGCCGGACCCGCATGATCATCGCTCAGAACATCGCGGCTTCGATCGTGATCTCGCTGATCGGGCTGGCTTTGGCCGCGACGGGCGTGCTGACGGCGACGGGCTTTGCGGTTCAGATCGCGGCGCTGTACCACTTCGTCGGCGATGTCTTCGTGCTGGCCAACAGCTTCCGTCTCTTCCGGTTCGGCGAGGACTTCGCCGCCGCCGAGGTCGAGACCGAGCCTCTCATCAAGCGTCGCGCGGCTTCGGTCCGCGGTCTTGCGGCTCAGTCTCAGCCGGCATGATGGCGGTTCTTGCGTGACGCGGCGTTCGATCGTCGCGGTACACTGGGACCATGCAAGCGATCCTGTGCGCGATCATGGCGGGGCTGTGCTGGGGCGTCGGTGAGATCTTCACCAAGTCGGTCATCAACACGAAGGAGATCGGCCCCCTGGGCACGGCCTTCGTCCGGGCGGCGGTCACCCTCCCGCTGGCGCTCGCCGGGTTCCTCGTCGCCCACTGGCTCCTCAAGACCGAGACGCAGACGTGGTGGCGCGACATGCGTGGCGTCACGTGGCTCAAGCTGATCTTCGGGTCGGGCGTGCTCGCGGGGTTTGCGGGTGTCTTCTTCTTCTACCTCGGCCTGTCGCTTCCTGGCGGGGATATCTCCAAGCTCCGCCCGATCGCGTTCGCTCTGGCTCCGGCGACAGCGGTGTTTCTCGGCTGGTGGTTCCTGGGTGAAGGCATGAGCGTCCGCAAAGGGCTCGCGGTGGTGCTGATCGTGGCGGGCATCATCATGCTCGCGGGCGAAGGGCACGGCAAGACCGTTCAACCCCCGCAGGCTTCAAGCTGACGCTCCGGCCTGCACCATCAGCACCGACAGGATGCCGCGAGCGGACCAGAGCACCGTGCGGATCCAGTTCGTGGCGACCAGACGGCGGATGACCGCGTCGTTCTTGCCGCTTTCGAGCTTGTTGTGAAGCGGGACCGAAATCAGGAACGTCGCGCCCCACACCGCGATGCACAGAGCCAGCCCCGCCCAACCCCACAACCTCGGAACCCCTGGGGCAAGCCCCGCCGCGATCGCGGCCGCGAGGCCGATCTCCGCCAGCATTACCGGAGCGACGACGTAGGTCGTCAGCTTCTGATGCCGCGATTCGTACTGCGCGAAGGCGTCGGCGGGCACCAGCGCGAAAAGGGGATAGTGCACGATCTGGACGAACCAGATCAGCCCCGTCATGAACAGCGAAGCGACCGCGTGGGCGATGAGCAGAAGTTCGGATGAAAGCACGGCGGACCTTAGGCGTACGCGCCGCCGGACTTGCGACGGCTTCCCCGTTCGGCGGCGGCCCGGGCTTCATACCCGCTGTCGCGGTGGGCCTGGAGCGGGTTGGTCGGGAGCCCTTTGGACCTTCGGTACTCCGCCAGAAACCCGCGCACGTCGGTCGCGAAAGCGTCGCGCCACGCGGCTTCGGACGTGATGATGTCGCCTTTGGCTCGGGCGGCGGCGGCGGCTTCGAAATCGATCAACAGAGCTTTGGCGAAGTGTTCCTGAGCCGTCATGACGGTCTGGATCATCGCTTCGATCTTCGGCTTGAGGTTGTGCGACTGATCGATCATGTACGCGATGGGGAGCGGATTACCCGCGTCCCGCTCGGCGGAGACGATCTCCGCGAAGATGCGGAAGAGCTGGTACGGGTCGATCGAGCCCATGGTGAGGTCGTCGTCGGCGTACTTGCGGTCGTTGAAGTGGAATCCGCCGAGCAGCCCCTCCGCGAGGAGGAACGCGACGATGTGCTCGATGTTCGCGCCGGGGAGGTGGTGTCCGGTATCGACCAGGACCTTGGCCCTCGGCCCCGCCGCGCGGGCGAACGCGGCCGCCATGCCCCAGTCGGCGATGTCGGTGTGATAAAAAGCGGGCTCGAAGGGCTTGTACTCGACGAGCATGGTCATGCTTGCGGGCATGGCCGCGTGCGTCGACCGGAGCGCTTCGATCATCCAGGCTCGGCGATCGCGCAGGTGCCCCTGCCCCGGATAGTTGGTGCCGTCGGCGAACCACAAGCTCAGGATGTCCGACCCGCAGGCCGCGGCGAGCGTCGCGCTGTCGGTCAGATGGCGGACGGCGTGAGCGCGGATCGCCGGATCGGTGTTGGTGACGGAACCGAGCTTGTAACGTTGATCCTGGAAGAGGTTCGGATTGATGGATCCCGGCTTCACGCCGTGCTTGGCCGCGGCCGCTTTCAGTGTGCTCCCCGCCGCCTGCGGAGAGCCCGAGAGCGCTCCGTGCTCATCGACGGGGAAGTCCCAAAGCACGTGCAGAGCGACGGTGGGGCAACAGCCGGTGAGCTTGTGCACCTGACCCGCGTCCGCGAGCTTTTCCTCGGTCGTGAAGGCGGCGGCGGCTTGCAGGAACTTTCCAAAGCGAGTCCCAGTGTCGGCGTATCCCCACGAGGGCGTCTCGATCTCGAAACGGTCAAGACGTGCGGCGAGGCGTGATTCGTCGAACTTCAAAGCGGACCTCCGGAAAGGAACATCACGCAGTCACAAGACGCTTCAGGACCGGCGGGCCCGGATCGCGGGCCAGACCGCCAGGGCGACCATCCCGATCGCGGGCCAGATAA
>JBIKTT010000153.1:0-5775 GCA_044347925.1 Phycisphaerales bacterium | reverse complement strand
CTTGGCGAGGAGGTCGTTGGGGTCGACGGGCTTGGAGCCGGGCTCGGGGAGGACGTCGGCGTTCTTGCGCAGGGTGATGGAGTCGCCGATCTGCTTGGGGAGCATCTCGACCTCGAGGTTGGGATCAACGCCCCAGATGTCCGCGCCGGGTCGGCGGTGGATGATGCGCATGTCGGGGAGGAGGTAGTACTGGGAGGTGAGCTTGAGGCGGGACTTTCGGCCGGGGAGGTCGTAGACCTGCTGGACGCTTCCCTTGCCGTAGCTTCGCTGACCGAGGACGACGACGGGGACATCGCCCTTGTTGCCGTAGAACTGGAGGGCGCCGGCGACGATCTCGCTGGCGGAAGCGGAGCCTCGGTTGACGAGGACGACGGTGGGCATGTCGTCGAGGACGGCGATGTTCGCGCCCTTGCCGGCGATCTCGGCGGGTTCGCCGGGGCCCTGCGTCAGGACGATCTGTCCGCTATTGACCCAGGCTTGCGCGACGCGGATGCCCTGGTCGAGGAGGCCGCCAGGGTTGAAGCGGAGGTCGAGGACGAGGCCCTTGGCGCCCTGCTTCTTGGCTTCGGTCGCGGCTTGAGCGACTTCCTTGCCGGTGAAGTCGGTGAAGCCGGAGACGCGGATGTAGGCGATTTTGGCGGCGGAATCGACGAAGAAGTCCCAGTCGGTTTCCTTCTCGCCAGTCCGCTTCCAGCCCTTGACGGAGGGGACCTCGATGCGGGCACGCTTGAGGGCGAATTCCTTCTCAACCTTGAGGGGGTCGCCGCCGCCCTCGGGGGCGACCTTGCGCTCGACGGTCACGTTGACGGGGGTGCCGGCTTTGCCGGTGATGAGATCGACGACGCCGTCGATGGGGAGGCCGTAGACGGATTTGCCGTCGACCTTGCTGATGACGTCGTCGGCTTTGATGCCGGCTTTGTGAGCGGGGGTGCCTTCGAGGGGGCTGACGACGCGGACGTTGGAGGCTTCGTCGAACTCGATGTGGACGCCGACGCCGGCGAAGCTGCCGGCGATCATCTTGTTGAAGCGGGAGACTTCATGGGGCCAGACGATGGCGCTGAACTCGTCGAGAGAGCCCATGCCGCCGTTGCCGAACTCGTAGAGCATCGCGGCGGTGGGGAGCTTGACGCTGGACTGGTTGGCGTTGCCGAGACGGCGGATGACACGGTCGAGGTCGGCGGCGCCGACATCCTTGTCGGCTTCGATCTTGGCTTGTTCTTCGTCAAGCACCGTGAGCATGGCTTGGCGGTCGATCTCGGCGCCGAGGCCGGGGAAGATCTCGCGAAGGTCGCTGGTGGTCAGGAGCGTGCGGACGCCGTCGATGCCTCCGAGAATGACGCGCTTCCAGTCGGCGAGGTCGACGTGGGCTTCGGCGGAGCGTGTCAGCGCGGCGCGGACGACTTCCTCCGTCACGCCGACGAGTTTCTCTTTGAAGTCATCGCCGAGGGCGTTGTAGGGCGGGAGCGGCTTGCCGTCGGAAGCCAAGCGGCGCTCGTTCTGAAGCTCCCAGAGGCGCTTGGGGGAGTACATGCGGAGCATGTTGAGGCGGTGGCCGACGCGTTCGGCGGCGTCCTTGTAGAACTGGCCCTTGGGGGTTTCCTCGAGCATGAGGTGCAAGCGGAGCATGAGCTCGCTGGCGGTCAGCCACTTGCCTTCGCGTTCGGCGTCCTGAGCGGCGGCGTCGGCTTTGGTGATGAGGTCGGCGACGAGGGGCTCTTTGAGGACGGCGGCTTTGTCGGAGACGAGGTCGGTGAGCTCCATCGCGGAGATGAGGGCTTTGGAGAGGGAAGCGACGCCCTTTTCCTCGGCGAGGGCTTTGGTCATTTCCTGACGGACCTCGTCGGCGCGGCGCACGCGTTCGGATTCGCGCCAGGCGTAATGCTCGCGAAGGCGAGCGACGGAGTCGGCGAGGGGGGCGTTGGCGGTGGCGACATCGGCGGGGAGGGAAGCGAGGAGCTTCTCGAAACCCTGCTTGTCGCCGGCTTTGGCGGCGGCCCAGAGCTTCGCGGCCCAGTCGTTCATCGACTGGGTGGGAGCGGCGACGGCGACCTGAGACGCGGGCTGTCCGGCGGCTTGGGCGAGCGCGGCGGGGGAAACCAGGACGGACGAAGCGAGAGCGAGAAGCGATCCGACCCAGAACGAAGATTTGGATGAACGCACGCCGAGATCCTCCGAAAGTTCCGACAGAAGTCCGCGGAAACTCCGCATCGCGGAACGGCACGATCCATGGCCGCTCCGCGCACCACAACTCCGGACGCCGCGAGATCGATCGGTCCCGCGTGCGGCGCGGACGAGCCGCTTCCGGCAATTTCCGCGCGAACGCATGCTATCGGGCCCGCCCGATCGACGCACGTCCGAACAGTTGTACCGAGAATCGCCCCGACGGGTTCGCGGCCTGGGTGGAAGCCCGAACCGGGGGCTGTGGTGCGGCGGCGGGCGGCTTTACGGGTGCTTGGCGAGGTGGCGGACCTTCTGGATGACGAACAGGGTCCAGATGAGGGCGAGGGCACCGACCATGCCGAAGAGGATGGGGCCGATCTGGGGCTCATCGGTCGCGGGGGCACCGGCGGCGAGGGCGGGGGTGAACAGTGTGGCGAGCATGCCGCATCCGGGGCCGATGGTGTAGCCGATGCCGACGAGGGTTTCGTGGGTGCCGCCGGCGTCGACGTCGCTTTTGTGGACTTCCATCGCGTAGTAGATCGCGCCGGAATAGATGGTGGCGGCGCCGATGCCGAAGATGGCCAGGCCGAGGATCATGATGGGGAGGACCGGGGCGGAGGCGCCCCAGAGCGGGCTTGTCACGGCGATGCCGAAGCCGGCGACGACCATGAGGCCCCCCACCACGATCGCGGACCATTTGCCGTGCCAGCCGGCCCAGTAGCCGAGAACGCCGAAAGCCAGAACGCGCGGGAGGACCCAGGCGAGGCCGTAGATCGGCTGCATCTCGGGCTCGATGCCCTGCGAGCGGAACATCGTCGCGAGCATGGGGGTGAGGCTGGTCAGGACGGTGTAGACCATCGGCATGAGCAAGCGGAAGGCGATGAGCAGGCGTTCGTAGACGGGCGGGTGCGGCTCGTGGTCGTCGATGTGCGGGACGGGCTCGCGCGTGTGCCAGCGGAGGAGGGCGAGGCAGGAGAGGTGGATGATGCCCATGAGGGCGATGGCTTCGGTCGGGTGCTTGCCGACCATCGGAGCCGAGATGAGCGCGGCGGGGATGGCGGCGGAGGACCAAGCGACGTTCCAGAAGCCCATGGTGCGTCGGAGTTCGCCGCCGCGGCGGCCGCCGGCGATGTAGCTTTCGACGACGGGCCAGAGGAGGCCGGTGAGGGCGCTGTAGGTGAGGACGGTGGCCCAGATGCCCAGGAGATCAAAGCCCTTGCGGGAGGATGGCTCGATGGGGAGGCGCGAGATGACCAGGGGGATGATGCAGAGGGCGGCGAGCAGGAACATGAGGGTGGCGAGGACGCCGCGAGAGGAAAGGCGGCAGCGGTGGCGGAGCCAGTTCAGGACCGGCTGGGTCATGTAGGCCATCGCGACGTAGGTGATGCCCATCCAGAGGGCGAGGTGGAAGTTCTGCGTGCGGGTAAAGCCGAACCCGGGGCCGGAGGTGATGTAGAAGATGCCGTTGGTGACCAGAGCGGTGCCGACGGAGTTGAGAAAGGTGAAGAGGTGGACCGTCCACGCCGGCGTCGGGAGGGAGCTTGGGAGGGCGGCGGCGATCGGGTGAGGAGTTGCCATAGGGGCGGGCCGATCGTAGCATGGGGGGCTGGAACAACCGGGTGCCCGTAGCTCAATTGGATAGAGCGCTGCCCTCCGAAGGCAGAGGTTGCAGGTTCGACTCCTGCCGGGCACGTTTCTGAAGTCATGCTGGTGCTCGAAGATGGGCAACGCGGCTTTGGTTTCCTCACACACGCACAGGATGAACACACGGCGCTCGGCGTCGGGGTGGCGTTTGCGCGCGGTGCCCGCGGCGACGACCGGAGTTCGCCCGCCTGCGGGCGGAGATCGTGATTCGGGGCTGATTTGCCGGGAATTCAAGCCGGGTTGACTCTTGGCCGATGGAACGCTAGTATTCACTAACTGTTGGCCCGAGACAGGAGGCTGTCACGATGAATGCTGCACGAGTTGAGCGTGGTTCTCCGACTTCGGTGGTGGTGCTGCGTTGGGCAGCGCGGATCGGGAGCGTGCCGACGCTGTGGCTTTTGACGCTGTTTCTGTTCGGCGGGCTGGAGCCGGGTTTGCCGACGCTGAAGGAAGCGGTGGCGATGGCGTTCTTTCCGTTCGGCGTGATGGCAGGGATGGTGTGGGGGTGGCGGAATGAGCTTGTGGGCGGGCTGATTTCGGTGATCTCGCTTGCGGTGTTCTATGTGGTGATGGTGACGCTTGGCGGGCGGTTTCCGGGGGGGGCGTACTTCCTGATTTTCGCTTCGCCGGGGTTTGCGTTTCTGGCGTGCGGGCTTTTGGCTCGCCGGCTGCGAGCGGCGTGAGAATCGGACATCGGTGCGCGAAAATCGGTGGACGGGCGCGGGGTTGGCGTCACAATGCGTCCATGCGAGGCGTTGGTCGGACAACTGCTGCGGAAGGTCTGCCGTGGTCGGCGGCGCGGATGTACCGGGCGCTGGTGGAGCGGGACGCGGACTTTGACGGCAGGCTTTTCTTCGGCGTGAAGTCGACGGGGATCTTCTGCCGGCCGACGTGCCCGGCTCGCAAGCCGCTGGCCCGGAACGTGGAGTTTTTCGCGACCGCGAAGGACGCGATGTTCGCGGGGTATCGCTCATGCAAGCGGTGTCGGCCGATGGAGGATGTCGCGGCGGCGCGGGCGGCGCCGGCGTGGGTGGTTGCGCTCAAGCGGGAAGCGGACGACAACCCGGGGGTCAAGCTTCGGGATGCGGATCTGCGGGCGCGGGGTCTGGATTCTTCCACCGTGCGGCGCGTGTTTCAGTCGCACTACGGGAGCACGTTTCAGCAGTACGCGCGGGCGCGGCGGATGGGCTTGGCGTTGTCGGCCGTGCGAGCGGGGAAGGGGATCGGAGTGGTGACGATGAAATCGGGACATGCGTCGGAGTCGGGGTTTCGGGAGGCTTTCGAGCGGCTTTTCGGCGAGACCCCGGCGAAGGGGTCGGGGGTGCGGGTGCTGATGTCGCGGTGGATCGAGACGCCGCTTGGAGCGATGCTTGCGGTGGCGGATGATGCGGGGCTTCGCGTGCTTGATTTTGTCGACCGTCGCGGGCTTGAGCGGCAGATCACGCGGGTGCGGGCGAAGCTTGGGTGCGTGATCGTGCCGGGGGCACACCGGTATCTTGACGCGATCGAGCGCGAGCTTGCGAAGTACTTCGCCGGCGAGTCGTGGCTTGGCCAGCGCGGCGCATCGCTGAGCGTGCCGCTTGCGGCCGAGGGCACACCGTTCCAGCGCGAGGTGTGGGCGGAGCTTCAGCGGATCCCGCTGGGCGAGACGCGCTCGTACGGCAAGCAGGCCGCTTCGATCGGCAAGCCGGACGCGGTGCGGGCGGTGGCCCGGGCGAACGGCGAGAACTTCCTGAGTCTGGTCATCCCCTGCCACCGGGTCATCGGGGCGGGCGGGGACATGACGGGCTATGGCGGAGGGATCTGGCGGAAGCAGTGGCTTTTGGATCATGAACGGAGGATGGCGGGGTTGACGCTTGCGGGGGTGTGAAGCTGTTTTTTAGCGCCGCGGGGAAGTTCGCGGGCGGGAAGGACCTTGAAGACGGGTTCGCGCACCTCGGATGGCCGATCGGGCTCGCGATCACGCTCGGG
>JBIKTT010000152.1:0-5793 GCA_044347925.1 Phycisphaerales bacterium | reverse complement strand
GTCGCGGCGTGGTTGGCCGACAGGGTTCCCCGGGTGAGATACGGTGCGATTTTCGTCGTCGGATGGGGCGTGATCATCGCCGCCATGATAGCGGGGCCGAGCCCTCCGGCGGGGCTCCGCCGGCACGCTCTCCGGCCCGCCGGCCCCCACGCTCCGACACCTCTTGGTGGCCGAGCCGTTTTCGGGTAGACTGCCTCTGGTTCGCTGGAGCCCAGAGCCACCCATGAAGCACACCCCATCCGGCTTGCACCGCCGCTCGGCTTTCACGCTGATCGAGCTCTTGGTGGTCATCGCGATCATCGCGCTGCTCATCTCGCTGCTCCTTCCCGCTCTGGGCAAAGCCCGCGAGTCCGCCAAAGCGACCAAATGCCTCGCCCAGCAGCGCGGCCTCGCCACCGCTCTTGGCATGTACCAACAGGACTTCAAGGACTGGATCCCGCGCGAGGGTGTCATGCCCAACCCGCGGGCCGTCGGCGGCGTCCGCCGCCCCATCACCTACCCCAACTGGCCCGTCGCCATGCGCCCCTACGTCGACGGCCGCGCCGAGCCCCAAGCCGGCTTCGAACGCACCGATGTCTTCGTCGATGCTCCCTACTACCGCTGCCCCACGCGGCCCCTCGACCGCCACCGCATCCACTACATCGTCAACGGCATCGCTTTCTCCTCGCCTGGAACTCCGCGGCAGCCAAGCGGCGCAAACCCCGACCCGCGCCGCGGCCCCATCCGCGGCGAATGGGCCACCAAGCCCTCCTCCACCGTCTGGATGGCCGAGCTCACCGAGGACAAGTCCGGTGCGTTCTACCGCGAAGCGTACGAACAACGCGGCAACCCCCTCATCGACGACGGCGCCCTCGGCCAGATGTACGACTTCTTCGACGAGAGCCACGTCAACGAAAACGCCGTCAACTGCCGGATCTCGATCAAACGCCACGGCGGCGGCTGCAACATCGCGTTCCTCGACGCACACGCCGCCATCGTGAAAGCCGAGAATCTCCGCGACATCGCCGTCTGGGACGACGGCGTCTACAACCGCGACGTCCTCCGCGACGACCGATGACGGTCACATCTCAAGGAAGTTCTTGAGCAGCCTGGGCCCCTCGATCGTGAGGAAGCTTTCGGGGTGAAACTGCACGCCCTCGACCGAAGGCCGCCCGTCCGCAAAGACCCGACGAAGGCCCATCACGACCTTCCGTTCGCTTCCCTCAATCACATCCGTGCACCACGCCGAAACCTCCCACCACTCGCGGTCACCCTCGCGCCGCACGGGGATCGTCTCCGGAAGCACCACAAGCGAGTGATACCGCGTCGCGACGAACGGATTGGGCACGCCGGCGAAGATCCCCCGCCCGTCGTGGCTCACCTCGCTCGTCTTGCCGTGCATCTGAATCGCGTGCCGTGTCACCGTCATCCCGTTCGCGTCCGCCATGCACTGGTGCCCCAAGCACACCCCCAGGATCGGCACCCGTCCCGCGAAACGCTGGATCACCGCCGACGAGACCCCCGCTTCCTTCGGGCTGCACGGCCCCGGCGAGATGATGATCCGATCTGGAAGCCCGCCGTTCTGAAACGTCTCGATCTCTTCCGGCGTAATCCGGTCGTTCCGCACCACCGCGAGGTCCCTGTCCGGGTCCAGCTTGGGGTCGATCTCGCCCAGACGCTGCACCAGGTTCCACGTGAAGCTGTCGTAGTTGTCGATAAGCAGGATCATGCGGTGCAGACATCCATGCCGGCCCTGCCGGCGAACATCAGGAGCGTGTGAAGACTCCCATGATAAACCCGATCTCGCCGGTCGTCCGATCCGCCCTCTCCTACGCTTCTCCACCGGGTCCGAGCCGCGAAGTCGCTCCGCTTGCGAAGCCCGATTTCACCGAGGTTGCATGAGTATCCCTCGACGCGATTTCCTCGTCCGATCCGCCGCTTTCAGCCTCGGCTTCGCCGGCCTTGGACGCCTGTCCCGCGCTGGCGGCGTCGAACGCCTCGGCGAACGACTTGTCGACAACAGCGCCCAGCCCGCGGGCTACGGCCAGCTCCTCGCCGATCCGACGGGGCTCTGCGACCTCCCGAAGGGTTTCTCCTACAAAATCATCTCGCAGATCGGCGACGTGATGGACGACGGCCTCCTCGTCCCCGGCAAGCACGACGGCATGGCGACCTTCGCCGGACCCGACGGCCGCACCATCCTCGTCCGAAACCACGAGCTCGACATCAACGAAAAAGCCCGCTGTGCCTTCGGTGTCCAGCTCGAACGACTCAGCCGCGTCGACCGAAGCCGGATCTTCGACCTCGGCGTTCGCGACGCCACACCGGCGAGCGGCGGCACCACCACGCTCGTCTTCAACACCAAAACGCAAAAGCTCGAACGCCACTTCCTCAGCCTCGCCGGCACCCTTCTCAACTGCGCCGGCGGGCCCACGCCCTGGGGCTCTTGGCTCACCTGCGAGGAAACCGTCGCCGGCGTCAAGGACGGCGCGGGCAAGGAGCACGGCTGGGTCTTCGAAGTGCCCGCCAAGGCCGAGATCGGCCTCGCCGAACCGGTCCCCCTCAAAGCCATGGGCCGCTTCCGCCACGAAGCCGTCGCTTTCGACCCCGCTACCGGCATCTGCTACCTCACCGAAGACCTCAAGGACGGCCTCCTCTACCGCTTCCTCCCCACCAAACCCGGCGACCTCCGCGCGGGCGGCATCCTCCAGGCCCTCGTCGTCAAGGACAACCCCGGCTACGACACCCGCAACTGGAAGGAAAGCCCGGACACGCCGCTCAACACCCCGCTCCCCGCCACCTGGATCACCCTCGACAACGTCGAGTCCCCCGACGACACGCTCCGCACCGAGGGCCGCCAAGCCGGCGCCGCCGTCTTCGGCCGCGGCGAAGGAATCTGGTTCGGATCAACCGCTTCCGACCGCTCGCTCTACTTCTGCTGCACCAGCGGAGGCCGCAACGAGCGCGGCCAGATCTGGCGCTACCAGCCCGAAGCCCTGAGCAACAAGCCCGCGATCGAAACCGGCGGCACGCTCACTCTCTTCGTCGAACCCCGCAACGACAGTCTGCTGGACTACCCGGACAACATCACCGCCGCCCCGTGGGGCGACCTCATCGTCTCCGAAGACGGCCCGGGCGTGAACCACCTGATCGGCATCACCCCGCAGGGCACACCCTACAAGCTCGCCCGCTGCAACCTCGACGACCACGAATGGGCCGGCGCATGCTTCAGCCCCGACGGCACGACCCTCTTCGCCAACGTGCAAGGTCGCGGCCTGACGGTCGCGATCACCGGCCCGTGGAAGAAGTGACCGTCTCCGAACGCAGAAGCCCGCGCGGATGCGTTCCGATTCTCTAGCTCAGCAGCCCGCTTCAAACGCCGCGACGTAATCGGAGTAGTCGAAGAAATCGACGAAGTCGTCGCCGTTGAAATCAGCCGTCTTGCCCGCCGGGCACTCGGCACTCTCAAAGCAGAGCACGTAGTCGCTGTAGTCGAAGAAATCGACGAACCCGTCGCCGTTGAAATCAGCGAGGCACGGCGGCGGCGGGGTGTACTCAACCAGCAACCTGGGCCTGCGATTCTCCGGATCCCCCTCGCGCGAGACAAACCGCTTGGCCCGGCCCGTCAGCAGCTCGTCCTGTGCTTTCAGGATCCATCCGAAATTCTCGTCCGGGTTGTTCACCCAGCGCTGCACGTCCGCGACCATTCCCGCGCCGCTCCACGTGTAGGAACGGAACGCGCTCCCCACGCTCGTCAGAGCCGAAGGACCCGCGACGAAATCGCCACCCGGCGTCGTCCATGCCGGCCCGATCTCGAAGAACCGAGTCGTCCACGTCGCGTCGCCACGCTCCGCATCCACGCCGCCCCCAAGACCCGTGAAGCTCGTCCCCTCGCCCCACGACGCAAGCAGGCGGTGAATCCCCATCGGCGTCGCCGAGCCTCGCGCCCGATCCGCATAAAGCGTCAGCTCCGCACGCGTCACCACCGACCCCGCAGGGATGAAATCCTGAACCTTGAAACTCAGGAGCCCGCGACGAGACCCGTTGCTCGCCGTCACGCCCGCGAAAATCGCCGGCCCGGCCCCGTTCGAAAGCAGTCCCGACGGATCCTGAAAGAGGGTGTTATCCCGACCGGCGACGACCGTCACCACGTCGGCTTGGACGACTCCAGCACCCATCGCCACGGAAATCAAAGCGGCAACCAAACGCATCGCGGATCCTCCACGTGATAACTCGCCGCTCACCACGGCGGTCGCAAGCCCATCATGCCACAAGAACGCCAAAATTCCAAGACATCCAGAGAAAAACCCTCACAATCGTGCCCAACTCCCCGATTACCAGCCGGATCACCCGGCTCTCGCCCCCGAAGACCGCCCTGATTCCGGCGATTCCGTAATCAACCGGGCCCCGCGGGAGAAAAAGACGTACGCCCATATCCATTCGATCATCACCATCACTCGGCTTCGGAACCCGATCAGAAAAAACACGTGTACCCCGGCCCACAGCGCCCACGCGATGAACCCCGCGAACTTCCACCGCGACCCAAGCACCGGAAGCCACGCCACCGCCCGCGACCGACCGATCGTCGCCAGCGACCCCTTGTCGCGATACCGAAACGCCGGCCTCGGCCCCCGCTCGCCCGCCGCTTCCCTCGCGATGACCCCCGCGACGAAGTCGCCCATCTGCACCGCCGCCGGACAGACGCCCGGGACCGGCTGCCCATCCTTCCCCACGACCTTCGCGAGGTCGCCGATCACGAAAATCTCCGGGTGCCCGGGCACCGAGAGGTCCGGCCCGACGACGACCCGCCCGGCTTTGTCGGTCTCGGCACCGATCGTGGCTCCGACCGGCGACCCGCGCACCCCCGCCGCCCAGATGATGTTGTGAGCGTCGATCCTCTCCCCGCCCGCCGTCTCCCCCACCGTCACGCCCGGCGAATCCCCGCCGCGCACATCCGTCACCAGAGACTTCAGCCGTACCTCAACGCCCATCGCTTCAAGGTCACGCTTCGCCCGCTCGGAAAGCTCCGCCGGGAACCCCGCCGGCAGCACGCGGTCCTGACCCTCGATCAGAAGCACCCTCGCCTGCGATGTATCGATGTGTCGGAAGTCCCGCCGAAGCACCGTCCTCGCGATCTCCGCGATCGCCCCCGCCGTCTCCACGCCCGTCGGCCCCGCTCCGATCACGACGAACGTCATCAGAGCCCGCCGCTTGGCCGCGTCCTTCTCCTGCTCCGCCGCTTCGAACGCGAGCAGAAACCGCCTGCGAATCTCAAGAGCATCCTCGACCGTCTTGAGCCCCGGAGCCGCTTTCGCCCACGCATCCTTCCCGAAGTACGAGTGCGTCGCTCCCGTCGCAAGCACAAGCACGTCGTACGGAATCTCACCCGCGTCCGTCACGACCACCCGCTTGCCCGCATCCACCCGCTCCACATCCGCGAGCACGACCTCCGTGTTCTTCTGCGAAGCCAGCACCGACCGGATCGGAGCCGCAATATGCGCCGGCGAAAGCCCCGCCGTCGCCACCTGGTACAGCATCGGCTGAAACAGATGGTGGTTCCGCCGATCCACCAGCACGACATCCACCCCGGGTGCCCGCCCAAGCCCCTTCGCCGCATTCAGCCCGCCAAACCCCCCGCCGACGATGACGACCCTCATTGCATTCTCCTTCAGAGCCCGACGCGCCAGCGAGGGTGAATCGACACGGTGCCCCCAAACCACCTCCGTCTCCCGGCGGCACCCCTGCCTTCAGAGCCCGACGCGCCAGCGAGGGTGAATCGACACGGTGCCCCCAAACCACCTCCGTCTCCCCGGC
>JBIKTT010000151.1:0-5821 GCA_044347925.1 Phycisphaerales bacterium | reverse complement strand
TCGACCGCGAGCCTGATCGTGGGCGTGGCCGCCGCCGACACGGATCGGAGCGGCATCGTGGTGGCGGGGTTGGCTGGGCTTGTCGCGGGCGCGATGTCGATGGCGGCGGGCGAGTATGTCTCGGTCAGCTCGCAAGCGGATACCGAAGCCGCGGACCTCGCCCGCGAGACGCACGAGCTGACGACGCAGCCCGAGGCTGAGCACGCCGAGCTGACGGCGATCTATGTGCAGCGAGGGCTTGACGAGCCGCTCGCCGCCCAGGTCGCTACACAACTGATGGCCAAGGACGCGCTCAAAGCCCACGCCCGCGACGAACTGGGCATCACCGACGAGCTCAGCGCCCGCCCGGTGCAGGCTGCGTTCGCCTCCGCGGCCACCTTTACGGTCGGTGCCGCTCTTCCGCTGCTGCTGGTGCTGGCGTTGCCCAAAGCGTGGCTGGTGTGGGGCGTTTCCGCCGCGTCACTGGCGTTCCTCGCGATTCTGGGGTCGCTCGCCGCGCACGCGGGCGGGTCGTCGGCGTGGCGGTCTGCGGGCCGTGTGGCGTTCTGGGGTGCGCTGGCGATGGGCCTGACCGCAGGCGTGGGCGCGATCTTCGGCGCGCGGGTCTGAGTCGGGCGTTCGTGCGAGAGGACGTCGACGTTCCGACGGCACCTGGCTTACGTCCGTCAAGAAAGCACTGAGTCGCCCGTCTCTGAATCTGGCTCGGGCACTCGGCTGGTGACAGGAAGCTCGATTTCCTTGGACGATCGGAGCAGTGCCGCGTGGGTCGGCGGCGGATTGGGGCTGGCCCTTGATGGCGAGACCGCGGGCCAATCGTGCTGCCATGCTCCGGGCTCGGAGACGCCGCTGTAGATGATCCGGACGGGCATCTCGCTCAGGCGGTCGTAGAGCTTGGCCTCACGGCGGATCGGCCACCAGCCATAGAGGAAGATCTCAAGCGGATGCCACATCGCGACCCAGCCGCAGATCACGAGCCCCTCGCGGACAAGCTCGCCCAGACGCTCGTTGCTCATGACGCCAGCGAGCAGACTCGCCAGCCAGACCGCCGCCACCAGGAACACGAGCCCAACCACCAAACTGGTCCGCCCGATCCGCAGGAGTTCGCGAAGCCGCCGCCGCGTGACCGTCGCGCGGTGCCTGAAGAACTCGCCGATGGCGTCTCGAAGCGCGGCCGTCTCGTCGACGGGCCCCGGCGCCCGTTCGAGCGTTACCGCCAACCCGAACGACGCTCCGAACGGAGCTTCGCGTGCCCAACCGACGATCAATTCTTCCGCGCTGGGATCAAGGTCGCGCTCGCGGAAGGGGGAGGCGTCCATGGAGTTGAAGAGATTCTTGAGCCCCGGCACGCGAATCTCGATCAATTCGCGTGCTGGCGGCTTCGCGTCTCCCGCGGCTTGCTTTGGGTCATTCAATGGGTTCCCCTTCATCGGCAGGGCCGCTGGAAGGACGGCAGTACGAAGAGAGGTTAGTCCGTCCGGCTCGCCGCCCGTCGAGGAGGTCCGGTGTAACGCCTGAGTCTGTGAGACCTGCGGTCAGCACGTCGAAGGACGATGTGCTGGCTTGGTGGGAGTTGAGCGGGCTTGCCGTGCGCCACAACCGGCTCGCTTCGGAGAGGTCGTGGCGCAGGGATACGAAGAGATCGGGGGCGAGGGTGGCACCCGACTGGTCATCGATGTCATCCGCGGCGACTGAACGTCGCGATTGGATGATCGCGCGTTGCTTGTCGCGGCGCAAAGACCTTCAGCCGGGCCGCATTAGTCTGCGGCACCGGCAACAACGAGGCGGAGCGCGTCCCCGGCTCCAACCAGGCTCTCGCCCGCGATGATGCCGGCACAGACGGTCACCAGGAAACGCTCGCTCCAGCGCGGGAAGGCCTTGGTCACGATCGCGGCGATTCCACCTCCAAGGAACATCGAGATGCTGTTGGACGCGGGGATCACACAGGCGAGCCCCATGGCTGCGGCACTGGGGACAAAGATGCGTGCTTTCTTGGGTCCCGCTTTCTCGAGGATCGGCAGCAGGACACCCAACCCGGCCGCGATCATCATCGCGGTTGCTGCGCCACTGGGAAGCGAACTCATCCCGCCCTGGAAGACTTCGGCGACCGCTTTCCACTGCGCTACTGCGGGTGCCGGCCATTCCTCAGTGAGGAGCATCGTCTTGGGATCGGGGATAAGGACGAGATAGAACGCGCTGCCCACGATGGCCCCGGCGATGGACCCCAGGATCTGTCCGATGACCTGTTTGCGGGCCACGGCTCCGAGCAGGTAGCCGCACTTGAGGTCGTGCATGAGGTCGGCGCACTGAGAAGCCGCACCCGCGGTCACACTCGCGCTCATGAGGTTCGCAGCGGCGTTCTTGGGCAAGAGACCCGCGAAGAGAAGTTGTGTCACCTTGCCCATCGCGCCCACGGGCGTCACGTTGGTTTCGCCGCTGACACGCGACGCCACGACCGCGAGGGCAAAGCTCAGCAGCACAGCCGCCGCGCCAGCCCACCACGCGATTCCGAAGAACCACGTTTGGAACGAGACCGCCATGACCAGCGACACGGCAAGCGAGAAGAAGAACCACTTTCGCGGGACCTCGCCGGTGTCCGAACGATCGTCTTCCGCCTCCTTGGTCACGCGGAACGATCGCAGGATCGAAGGCAGCGAGAAGGAAAACGAAACTAACGACGACACCACCATCAGCGTGACCCCGGGCCAGAGGATCCACTCGCCGATCGGCCCGCGGGCTTCGGGCGTTCTGCCCGTGTCGACGAGCCAGGACCCGAGCACGCCCCAGGCCAGCACGGCTCCGAGAATGAGCGAGACGCAAGTGCGAAGCCCGATGAGCCCGCCCACGCTCACCATGAGGAGGGTCGGATCAAGCGCAAAGGAGTATGTCGCCGCCGGTGCACCGTTGATCGTCGCTCCAAAGTCCGACCGCTTGGTCCACTTCAGCAACTCGGCCAGTTTGACGAATCCACCCGCCAGCGCCCCTCCACTCAGCACGCCAACGCGCTTGAGAGCCTCCGAGCCAGTGTTGTAGATCTCCTTCAATGTCTCCGCACAGGCCATCCCGCCCGGGAAGGGGAGTTGGTCGCGGATGATCATCTGCCGCCGGAGCCCCATCGCCACCGCAATTCCGACCATGCAGACCGTGGTGAGCCAAAGAACCAACTGCCACCATGGCAGGGTGGTTCCCTCGATCAGCGTCAGTGCCGGGATCGCCGCCACCAGCCCCGCACTGCTGATCGCACCAGCCGCCGACACGGACGCCTGGTTGATGTTGTTTTCCAGCTTGTTCATCATCAGGGCTTGGCGTCCCAGCACGCGCGACACCGCGAACCAGAACGCGAAGGCGATCAGGATCCCCGTGATGGACATGTTCAGGCCCCAGCCGATCTTGAGCCCCGTGTACACGTTGCAGATCGAGAGCAGTCCGCCGAGGATCATGCCCGTTCCGACCGACTTCCACGTCAGTTGAGGGGTGATGAAGTCCACCGGGGGTGGGGCGGCACCGAGAGCGTGAGGTGTTGCGCCCGGGGTCGATGGTTCCGTAGAAGATGCACTGGGTTGCGTCGTCATGTGCTTCGAATCCGCTCGGAGCTCGATCGAGGGGTGTGCGTGTCAGTTGTTCCCGACAGCGTTCCCGAGCCGTTGATTCGGCCAAGCTCAGGAGGCGCAGTCCGAGAGGCTTTGAGGGCGATTCCGCTCTGCCGCCAGATACGGCGGTCGAGCATACCAGAGTTCGCCGTTGGCTACGGACGCCAACGGCTTCAGTTCGACCGACTCGTCGCTCGGGGCGATTTCGCGTCGGTTGCGTCGAGTCGTGAGCGGCCACCGAGACGAGAATGACTCCGAACAGGCCGTCGCGAGGGTGTCGACGGAGGTGGCACCCGGATCGTCACGCCTCTTTTTCTGTGGCTTTGTGGTTTGTCGTCTGATTTGCGATCCGCTGGCGTCCGATGGCGCGACGGCCGCCTCTGGGCGCGGGATGTGATGTTCGCTAGCCGATGATCTTCCGCCGCTGGTTCACATAGTCCCAGAGGACGAACCGGTCGAGGTCTTTGCCGCCGGTGAAGAAGACGCGGCCTTTGGTGGTTTCGGCGAGCTTCTTCGCGAACTGGACGTCTTCGTGGCTTTGGTTCCAGTTCGGGAGGCGGAAGATGTTGATCGTGATGCCTTCGCGGGCGCAGAGATTGGCTTCATGCATGGTCGCGTCTTCGGTGAGCTGGTGCGGCGGGTAGAGCATGTAGAGGGTCGAGCCGTCGAAGTGGGCGGTGGGCAGGCCGTCGGTGATGAGGATGATCTGGCGGTTGGGGGTGTCCTGCACGGCGAGGGTCTGGCGGGCGAGTCGCATGGCGTGCTGGATGTTGGTGAAGTGCTGCGGGATGCGCATCTCGCTGACCTCGGGGTCGCTGAGATCGGCTTTGAGGCGGACGATCGGCTGAAAGATCGTGACCTGCTTGGGCATGAGAGCGGGGACGTCGGTCACGGGGACACGCTTCGCGAAGGTGTACATCTCGAACATGGCGAGGAAGTCGCCGGGGTATTCGGTGCGGATCAGGCCGTCGAGGGCGAGAGCCATCCGCTTGCAGTGGATGTACTGGCCGCCGTTTCGCATGGAGCCGGACATGTCCATGAGGACGGCGGTGGCGCACTTGGGCGTGTTGCGGGTGCGGTGGATCTCAAGGTCGTCGATGGTGACGCGGGGGCGGGCGGTTCCCGAGCGGGCGGCGGCGTTGGCGACGGACTGGGCGATGTCCATGCCGGTGACGGGGTCGCCGAACTCGTACGGCTTGGTGCGTTGAAGCTCGACCGCGCCCTCGCCGACGACGGGGCCGGTGTGTCGGCCGGAGCGGGCGGCATCGAGGTCGCTGAAGATCTCGGTGAGGAGCTTGCGTTGGAAGAGGCGGTACGCCTGCGGCGAGAGTTTGAACCCGCGGGCGGAGTTGTCGAGGCCCTGGCGTTTGGCTTCCTCGCGGAGATACTCCTGGATCTGCTGGGCGGCCCGGTTGAGGCCTTCGAGAGCGTCGGGGTCGGTCATTTCGGACAAGGCGTCCATGTCGATGATGGCGAGTTTGGCGTCCTTGGCGGCTTGCTTGAGCTGTTCGAGGAGCTCGTCGATGGTCTCAAGTTCTTCCTTGATCGCGAGAGCTTGGTCGACGGACATCTCGGTGCGGCCGGTGAACTCGTACTTGGACGCGAGGGCGTCGATCTCGTACTGCTCGCCGAGCCGCTCCATGAGGTTGAGGAGGGCCAGAGCGAAGGGGCTTGATTCGTTCTTCTGCTTGTACCAGAGTTTTTCGAGGTCTCGGATCTGTTCCTGGCGGAGAGCACGCTGGAAGTCATCGGCGAAGGGCTTGGGTGGTTCCATCTCGCCCGCCGTCTCCCGGACGTTGGCGCGGGCCTGTTTGCGAGCGGCTTGCGTCTCGTAGGTCGCGAGGATCTTGGCTCTACGTTCCTTGAGCATCGCGATGAGGGACTGGATGCTCGGGCCCAGGCTTGGGAACATCGAGGGGTCGAGGCGGATCGCGTTTGCGAGCTCTTCTTCGGTGAACTCGCGCATGGAGCCATATTCGAGCATGTGCTCGAAAGCCGCGCCGGCGAGGTCGGGGGGCGGAGCGGTGGGGGAGGGAAAGTGCTTGGGGTCGTAGCCGAGGTAGGTGTGGACGATGCCGCCGAGGCCTGTGCTCGCCGGAAGCGGCGACTCGGGCGAGCCGGGGTCATTTGAAGTCATAGGTGACCCTCCCGTGGTGGGTCGCGCGGGAGATCATGTCGCGAGCGTGCAGGCCGGCGAGGACGAACTCGACGCAGCTTGCGCGGACGGCGGGGTC
>JBIKTT010000150.1:0-5822 GCA_044347925.1 Phycisphaerales bacterium | reverse complement strand
CGGATCTTGCTGTGCCCGTTGGGGCTGTTGGGGTACCACTTGGGAGAACTGCCGCTGGGGGTCGTGGTGCTCATGAATTACTCGCAAGCGACGACAGCAGCCGCGCCGGGAATGATCCCGCCGCGGCTCATCGTCAAAGCCGTGTCTGATTACGCTGAAACCTTCTTCACGCCGCTGGATCGCCCGAAAAATCGAATCGAAAATGCCGCCCGATCAAGAATCTTGCCGCTAATTTCGTTCGCCTGCGGATGCTCCGGCCTCGAAAACGCCGGGGGGCTCCAAACGGCTGAACCCTCCAGTGTAAACACAGGGTCCTTTGAAATCGACACGAAAGGTTGAATTTTCGGGCAATTCGCGTGCCAAACCAGAACCGAAACCACGCCCTTCCGCCATCGCCGCCCGAACAAAAACAAACCGGACCGACCCACGAGGGCCGGTCCGGTCAAATTCATGCTATCAACCGACCCGCTTAGCGGCGGCGACGGCCGGCGACGAGACCGCCGAGGCCGAGCAGCGCGAGGGCGCTGGGAGCCGGGATGATCTCACCCTCGATGGTGAAAGCCATGTCAGCAGCGCTGAAGCCGATGCCCGCGGTCGAGCCCGGGACCGCGGCGGTGCCGACACCGAAGCCGCCACCCGGATTCTGAATCCAGGCTTCGCTGCCAGAAATCGGATCGCCAGTCTGGTTCCAGAACCACTGACCGCCGGTGAGGAGGTCGCGGACGACGAACGCCGTCAGCCAGTAGGTGCCCGCACCGAGGGAAACGCCCGTCAGATCGAAGCTGAGGTCGCTGCCGACCTGGCTGCCGAACCCGGAGGCGAGAATGGTGCCCGAAACACTGGGGTTGTCGAGGATCACGTAGACAACGGCACTATTCACGCCGCTGCCGTTCTCCGTGCCGTAGGCCCGCAGCGAGGTCAGGTTCACCGCCGAACCGAAGGTGATGTCATCGAAGCTGTAGCTGCTGAAGTTCGCAAAGTCGCCAAACTCCTGCGAGATGCGGTTCGAGCTGCCGTTGTTCTGCTGGTTGATCAGGACGGCGCGGTCGCCAAACGAGCCGCCCGCGTTCGCGGGACCGGAAAGCAGCGGGCCGTCCGCCATCGCAACACCAGCGGTGCCAGCCACAACAACCAATGAAATCAAACGCGTGATGTCTTCTCTCCCAAATAAGCAGAAGCGCCGCCGACCTCTCAAATCGGGGCGAACATCCGCAACCTGTGCCTTGGGAGTGGGCCGCGCAACGCTCGCGCGGGTCTTGTCCCTCTCTCCCTCGTTCATCTCAAAGTTACCCGATCGGGGCCCCCCGAGCAAGCTCTTTCTTCCGATTTCCGAACTTGCCGCACCAAACAGGGGTTTCCCTGTGCTCATGCAAGGGTCGAAAAAAGGCAACAACCCCGCTTCCGGGGTTGCTGTGAGATGGACCTGGCTCGGTCCAGTTTGGATGCACGAAGGAAAGCTCGATCAGCGGCGACGACGGCCGGCGATCAGGCCGCCAAGGCCCATCACCGCGAACGCACCGGGAGCGGGAACGACGTTGCCTTCGATGGTGAATGCCATGTCGGCCGCGACGAATCCGATCCCCGACTGCGACCCGGGCACCGAGCCCGAGCCAAACCCGAAGCCCGCGCCGGGGTTGTGGACCCAGGCTTCGCTGCCGGAGATCGCATCGCCCGTCTGGTTCCAGAACCACTGACCGCCGGTGCCGAAGTCACGCACGACGAACGCGGCCAGCCAGTAGGTGCCCGCGCCGAGCGACACGCCCGTCAGGTCGAAGACCAGGTCGCTGCCGACCTGCGAGCCCAGGCCCGAAGCGATGACGTTGCCGCTGAGCGCGTCGGGCGCGTCAAGGAACGCGTAAACGACGGCGGTGTTCACGCCGCTTCCCTGTTCCGTGCCGTACACCGTCATCGAGGACAGGTCGACCGCGTTGGCGAACGTGACATCATCGAAGGAGTAGGTCGAGAACGCGGGGAAATCGCCGAACTGCTGCGAGATGCGGTTGGCGCTGCCGTTGTTCTGCTGGTTGATCAGCGTCGACCGGCTCGCGAGCGAGCCCCCGCCGTTCATCGGACCCGAGACCAGCGGGGTGTCCGCCATCGCGACGCCAGCAGTGCCGGCGACCAAAGCCATTGAAATCAAACGCGTCATCTCTGTGCTCCCATTGAGAGTCGCTGACTGATTCTCCATCAGCCAGCGACCGCACTTTCGGTTTCGGAGCGTGCCGCGCAACGCTTGCGTGAGGCCTGTCGCGCTCCATCGTGCGTATGCAAGATGCGCCGAAACTCGCGACAGTCAATCTCCACAAGCGCATTCGCAAGCCCGCGGGCCCGCCCAGACCCCCCATCCCTCACGTGGCATGATTATCGGAGAGCGGCACGAGGTTACGAGCCCCCGAGCGACGCGACTCCCAACGCGAGGTCATCGACCCCCACCAGATCCACTCCCGCCGCGACCAGTTCCTTCCAGAACTCCGGGAGGTTCGGAGTGCCCCAGAACCGCAACCGGTAACCGCGTGCGTGAGCCTCGTTCACGAGCCGGGTCAGTTCCCTCCGCTGGGCTGTCGGCATCGGTCCCAGGCCGATCCAGGAGAAACGCGAGGTCCAGGGCATGCTGACCATCGGCACCAGCGATGCCGGTGCGGCGGCGTTTCTGGACCCTTCGAGATCATGCTCTCTCCCGTCCACAAAGGCACGGCGTTCCTGCTGAGCGGCGATCGTCGTTCGGGGGATGTCTCCCGAGATGATCACGGTGATCGCCCGCTGCGTGACGACGCCGCCCTTCCACGAGGTCATCACGTCCGCGTACGCGGCGAGTTCGCGGTCAATGGCTTCGTAGGCACGCTCACCCTCGCGCTTGATGTCGATCAGCATCACCAGCGGCCCGGTGCCTCGGGGAGCGTCCGCGTAGACCCGTCCGTTCGCGCGAGCCCGCGCCGCGAGAGGCTCGAGATACATCCCTCGGAGGGTGCGGTGTCGACGACAGTCGGCAAGATCGTGCGCCACGAGCAACTCGCCGTCGATGAGGAACACATCAGCTTCCACGCTCATGAAGCGTGCATCCAGGGCGTCCAGGAGAGGCCTGGCCTGGTTGTAATCGTTGTGCGCGTGCCCGCGTGCGACGACGGGGCGGGCGGAGACCTCGGCTGAGGTCGCCTCGCGCTGCGGCGTGCACGCGGCGACCGCGATCGCGATTCCACCAAGGCACGCCACCATTCGCACAACTCGCTTCATCGTGAGGATCCGGGTACTCGGTGCGAACGGTACCAAAAAAGCAACGGCCCCGGTTTCCCGGGGCCGTCGGTTTCCAACACTTTGACACGAATCAAACTCGGCCTGATCAGGCGAGCTCGACGGTGCCGCCGGCCTCTTCGACGCTCTTCTTGAGCTTGTCGGCTTCGGCCTTGTCCACGCCCTGCTTGAGGGGCTTGCCGGGGGCGTCGACGAAAGCCTTGGCTTCGGCGAGGCCGAGGCCGGTGATTTCGCGGACGACCTTGATGACGGCGATCTTCTTGGTCGCATCGACGGCCTTGAGGACGACGTCGAAGGAGGTCTTCTCCTCGGCCTTGGCGGCGGGGCCCGCGGCCGCGGCCATCATCACGCCACCGCCAGCGGCGGCTTCGATGCCGTACTTGTCCTTCATGTACTTGCCGAGCTCGACCGCGTCCTTGAGGGACAGGCCAGCGAGTTTGTCACCGAGTTCGGAAATGTGAGCAGCGACGTCAGACATGTTCAAACCTTTCTTTCGAGAAGCCAAGCCACGCCGGGCTTCCCAACATGCTCCCGCGAGGGGCCGAAACACTCGGCCTTTACCCCGGCAAGCCGGGCCAGAGCGGGAGCTCTTGTTTCGATCAATGGAACCGGATCAACCGACCTTGGCGATGGTCTCGCCCTTTTCGAGCTTGGTCTCGATGGCTTTGATGATGCCGCCGATGGCCGAGCCCGGGCCCTTGATCTGGCCGAGGAGCTTCTTGGCGGGGCTGACGACCAAGGTGACGACCTGGCCGATGGCCTCGTCCTTGGTGGGGAACTTGGACAGCTCGGTCACGCCGGCTTTGCCGGAGTAGAGCGTGCCGTCGAGGATGGCGCCCTTGAGTTCAAGGGTGGGCATCTTCTCGACGAACTTCACGACTTCGCGAGCGACCTCGACGACGGACTGTCCGCCGTAGGCGATCGCGCTCGAGCCCGTGAGCATGCTCGAGAGCTTGGAAAGATCGGTGCCTTCGAACACCTTGGCGGCCAGGGCGTTGCTGACGACCGTCATGCGGATCTTGCTCTTGGCGAGACCGCTCCGCAGTTTGACCTGATCCTTGGCCTTCATGCCGCGGATACCGATCAGAAGCGCTTCGTTGGCACCGGAGAGCCGGTCCTTGTATTCGCGCATCATCATGGACTTGATGGGCTTGCTCATCGTTCACCTCTCCGGCGGCAACCGCCGGGTCAATCGTTTCCTGGGGTTATTCCGCGACAACGGCCGTGACGTACTTGATCTGGACGCTGGGGGTCATCACGCCGCTCACCACGACCTTCTTGATGTAGATGCCCTTCACGGTGGAGGGGCGAACCTTCTCGATGGCCTTGATGAAGAAGTCGATGTTCTCGACGAGCGCCGCGTCGGCGAAGCTCATCTTGCCCACGACGGCGTGGACGTTGCCGCCCTTGTCGGTGCGGTACTCGACCTTACCGGCCGAGTATTCCTTGACGGCGTCGGCGACCTGAGGGGTCACGGTGCCGGCTTTGGGGCTGGGCATGAGTCCCTTGGGGCCCAGGACCTTACCGAGCTTGGAGACGACTCGCATCATGTCGGGAGACGCGATGGCGACGTCGAAGTCCATCCAGCCCTTTTCGATCTCGGCGACGAGTTCTTCGCCGCCGGCCTTGATGGCGCCGGCCGCGAGAGCCTTGGGAGCGACGTCGCTCTGGCAGAACGCGACGACGCGCTTGGTCTTGCCGATGCCCTTGGGCAGGCTGATCGACCCGCGGAGAGCCTGATCGGCGTGAGCCGGATCAACGCCCAGGTGCAGGCAGATGTTGACGGTCTGGTCGAACTTCGTGGGCTTGAACTTGCGGAGGGCGGCGACCGCTTCAGCGGTGCCGACCGGGTCCGTCTTGATGTTCGCAGCGTTGGCTTTGGTGCGCTTGCTGAGTCTTGGCATGGGATTAGCCCTCCACCACGGTGATGCCCATGGAACGGGCGGTGCCTTCGATGATGCGGATCGCCGCTTCGGGCGACGCCGCGTTCAGATCCGCCGCTTTGACCTCGGCGATCTTCTTCGCCTGGCTCCGCGTGATCTTGCCGACCTTGTTCTTATTGGGAACGCCCGAACCCTTCTCGACGCCCGCCGCTTCCTTGATCAGGACGCTCGCCGGGCTCGACCGGATCTCAAGCTCGAAGCTCTTGTCGCTGTAAAGCGTCACGACCGCGACGACGATCTTGCCCTTGGAGGCCTGCGTCGCGGCGTTGAACTTCTGCGTGAACTGGCCCGGGTTCACACCCTTGGAGCCAAGCACGGGACCCAGAGGCGGCGCAGGCGTCGCCTGCCCACCCGGGGCCATCACTTTAAATACGTTGACGACTTCTTTCTTGCCCATAGTTCCTCACCTCCCACCGGCCGCGTCGCTTTGGCTCGTCGCCTCGGCTCCGGATGCGGTCCCTGGGTTGGGCCCGCCAGCTCGGTGGTTCGAACGGTTCTACCCAGAATGTCGCGCTCGGCCCACATTGGGACGATGCGCAGGGCCTCGATGCTAGGAACCCACCCCCAACCGATCAACCGCTCGCGAACGAGAACGGCCCGGGTCAGCCCGGGCCGGTCGGAGACAAAACC
>JBIKTT010000149.1:0-5834 GCA_044347925.1 Phycisphaerales bacterium | reverse complement strand
GTCTGGCCCAGATCACCGCGCCACCCGGACGGCTTGAGCTGGTCGCGACCGACTCGGACGAGATCGCGGTGTACGTCGACTATGCGCACACGGACGACGGGCTGCGGTCGATGCTGACGGCGGTGCGCTCGGCGATGGATTCGGGGGAGCTCTGGGTGGTTTTCGGCTGCGGCGGCGATCGCGACAAGGGCAAGCGGCCCAAGATGGGCCGCGCGGCTTCGGATCTCGGGCACCGGGTGGTTGTGACCTCGGACAACCCGAGGACCGAGCGCCCCGGCGAAATCATCTCCCAGATCATGGAGGGGATCCCGGAACCCAAGCGAAGCGAGGTCGTGGTGCACGCCGACCGCGCCAAAGCGATCGAGTACGCGATCTCGGCGGCCAAGCCCGGGGACGTCGTCGTAATCGCCGGCAAGGGGCACGAAGCCGAGCAGATCCTTCCCGACGGCAACGGCGGCACGTACCGCATCAAGTTCGACGACCGGGAGCACGCCGCGTCGGCGCTCGCAAGCCGGCGCGGGGTGGTGACCGAGGTCAAGGAATTGGCAAACCGCGGGACCGCCGCCGCGAACGAGGACAGCGATGACGTTCTGGACCTATGAATCGATCAAGCAAGCGTCCGGTGGCTCCTGGGCGGCGCGGGGCCGCGAGGGTGCCGCTCCGCGCGGCGCCTCGATCGACTCGCGCACGCTCAAGCCCGGGCAGATGTTCTTCGCCCTGCGCGGAGAGCGCGTCGACGGGCACGCGTACCTCGACGCGGCCGCCGAGCGCGGCGCCAGCCTCGCGGTGATCGACACGCCCGCGAGCTGCGGCGATCTGACGCGCTTCCACGGCGGCATGGGCGTGCTTGTAACTGCGGACACACCGGCGGCGCTTCTTAGGCTTGGCACGGCGGCCCGCGCCGCGATGGGGACGACCAAGGTGGTGTCCATCGGCGGCTCCAACGGAAAGACGACGACGACGCGGCT
The DNA here is from genome assembly GCA_044347925.1 of Phycisphaerales bacterium. Classification (GTDB taxonomy): domain Bacteria; phylum Planctomycetota; class Phycisphaerae; order Phycisphaerales; family UBA1924; genus UBA2396. The sequence goes on along the minus strand of JBIKTT010000149.1, from coordinate 4,866 downwards.
GATCGAAGCCGTTCTGGGCACCTCCCTCCGCGGGAGCGCTTCGCCCAAGAGCTTCAACAACGCGCTCGGCGTGCCGCTGACCCTGCTCAACGCTTCACCCGGCGACGCGTTCGTCGCCGCCGAGGTCGGTACCAACGCTCCGGGCGAGATCGCGCTGCTCGCCGGCATGGTCAGGCCCGACGTCGCGGTGATCACGAGCATCGGACGCGAGCATCTTGAGGGTCTCGGTTCGCTCGAGGGCGTGGCCCGAGAGGAAGCCGCGATCCTGCCGGAGATCGCCCCCGGCGGCACGGCCGTACTCAATGCCGACGCGCCGCACCTGATGGCTCTCGCAAAATCCATGCTCGCAAGCCGCCGCGACGTCTCGGTGGTCACCTTCGGCACGGGCGAGGGCGCCGATCTTCGGCTGACGGATATCAGCCATGGGCTCGGCGGCCTCCGCGTCACGATCAACGATCGGGACGTTTACGAGGTCCCGCTGATCGGCAAGCACAACGCGGGCAACGCCGCCGCCGCGATCGCGGTGGGCCGCCGGTTCGGGCTGGATCTCGCTGCGATCAACGCCGGGCTGGCCCGCGTGAAAGCCCCGGACCACCGGCTCCAGCGGCTGACCGTGGGCGGCATCGCGGTGCTCGACGACGCGTACAACGCCAACCCGGAATCGATGCGAGCGGCGATCGAGACCTTCGCCGAGATCGCTTCTTCGGCGCGTCGCCGGGTCGTCGTCCTCGGCGACATGCTTGAGCTTGGCGATTCCTCGCAGGCCCTGCACGAGGAGATCGGTCGGCACGTCGCCCAGCTTCGCGCCGCGGATGTCGCGCTCCTGGTCGGGCCGATCTCCGCGCACACCGCTCGGGCGATCAGCTCGGCGTCTTCCGCGATCGCGGTGCGACATTACTCCGAAGCCACGCTTGCGACATGCGACGCGATCGCCCGCACCCTCCGGGACGGCGACGCGGTGCTTCTGAAGGGCTCCCGGGGGATGGGCCTGGACCGCGTGGCGACGGCCCTGCAGTCGCTTCACCCGGAGCCCGCTCCGGCCACGATCATCACCCCCAAACCCGCGCCCGCCAGCCGGTAAACCAGCGAGCCGACACCCACGATGATCTACCTCCTGCTGCGATCGCTGACGGAATGGCTGAACAAGGTCGACCTCTACCCGCTTTTCCGTCTGCTTGATCAGACCGAGTTTCGAGCGCTCGCGGCGGCACTGCTCAGCTTCGGCCTGGTGCTCGGGTTCGGTCGCCGGACCATCAACTGGCTCCTGCGGATGAAGATCGGCGATGCGGGGCTGACGGACGCGGCGGCGCTCGCGGCCCAAGCCGCCAGCAAAGCCAACACGCCCACCATGGGCGGCTTGCTCCTGATCGGCGCTCTGGTCGTCAGCACCGTGCTCCTCGCCGACATCTCGACGTTCTACGTGCAAGCCGGGCTGATCGTGGTCATCCTCTTTGCCGGTGTCGGCGCCTCGGACGACTGGCTGAAGCTCACCGCCAAACGCCGCGGGACGGGCGCACGCCAGGGTCTCTACCCGTGGGAAAAGCTCGTCTTCCAGCTCGGCCTCTCGGCGATCGTGGTCTTCTTTTGCTCAAGGCAGGACGCAAGCCCGCTGGCAATGGTCCTCAATCTTCCGTTCCAGCGGAGCTATGAGCCGGGAAGCGGCGGCGTCCCCGCTTCCACGCTGATCATGCTGCCGACATCGCTCTTTGTCATCATCGGGGCGATGTTCATCACGGGGATGTCCAACGCGGCGAACATCACCGACGGCATGGACGGCCTGGCGACGGGGATCGCTTCGATCGTGAGCGTGGGGATCTTCGTGCTTGCTTTCATCGCGGCGGGCGCATCGGCGTACACCCTCCTGGTCCCGCGAATCGAGGGAGCGGGCGAGCTTGCGGTGATGGCCGGCGCGATGGCGGGAGCGTGCATGGGGTTCCTCTGGTGGAACTGCAACCCGGCTCGCGTCTTCATGGGGGACACGGGCTCGCTCGCGCTCGGAGCTTTGATCGGGTACATCGCGGTGGTGATCCGTCAGGAGATCCTGATCGCCCTGATGTGCGTGATCTTCATCATCGAGATCGGCTCGGTCGTGCTGCAGGTCGGCTACTTCAAGATGACCGGCGGCAAGCGGATCTTCCGCTGCGCCCCCTACCACCACCACCTTCACCTGGCGCTCTGGCCCGAAACACAGATCGTGGCGAGGTTCTGGATCGTGACAATCCTCTGCGTGGTGGTCGCGCTGGCCACCATCAGGGTGCGCTAGCCCTCATCTCCGGAGCCGACGCGAAAGGCCCCCGATCGCTTCGCGCCCCTATCATCCTGCATGAATTGTGCATGCGCCTGCTCGCTCCCCAAAGCCGTCCTGGTCATCCTCGCGATCGCCGGCGCGGCAAGCTTGGCCCGCTGCGGCGACGCTCCGGCCCCTGCGGCCAAGGTGGTGCCCGCGACCCTCAATCCGGAGACTCTCGCGCCCAACGCGGTGGTGCTCAAGGTTGAAGGTCTCGCCTGCGAAGGCTGCGTCGCCGACGTGACGGAAGAGCTGCAAAGCGTGCCCGGAGTTGAAACCGCGAAGGTCGTTCTTGCGGAAGGTCGTGCGTACGTCACGCTCGCCCAAGCCGAGCCCGCTTCCGTTCAGGCTCTGCTCGACAAAGTCGGCGCCAACCCAAGCCACAAGGCCAGCGTCGAAGCCAAGGGCTCAAGCGTCAAATAGCTGACCCACACCGAAAGGAATCCCGATGCGTTCCCTCACCACCGCTTCATCGCTTTTGGTCGTCGCTACCTGCGCCGCGCCCGCTCTGGCTCAGGACACCCTTGAACTGTCCTTCGCCCGGGTCGGACAGTCCTACAGCGCCTTTATCGGGAGCGACAACCCCGCTGTCGGTCGCCGCGTCGTCGCGACCCGCGTCTTCCTCCGGCTCAGCGTGACCGCCGGCGATGCGGCGAACTTCACGACCGACCTGCTCATCCCGATCCAGCCCGACGAGGGCGCGACGTCGATCCTCTTCGAGTCCGGACAGGCCCGCGGCTGGAGCGGCACCGGCACCTTCGAGATCGACGAAACGACCGACCGGTACAACGGCGTGGTGATCGCCCGCCGGTTCGGAGCCGCGACGCCGGGCGAGGGGTACTCCGGCCAGATCCTCGAGGGCTCGGTGATCGAGTTGCAGCTTGAGCCCGCATGCCCGGCGGACTTTAACGGCGACAGCTTCATCGATTTCTTCGACTACAGCGACTATGTGCTCTGCTTTGAGACCGGCGAGTGCCCGGTGAACCGCACCGCGGACTTCAACGGGGACGACTTCGTCGACTTCTTCGATTATGCGGACTTTGTCATCGCGTTCGAACTCGGCTGCTGAGTCTCCGCCGCGAGCCCCCCCAACTTGGGTTGCTGGCCAGCGGGCTCGGTGGAGCCGTGCGTCCGCTGATACGATAAAGCTACCGTGACCCGGGCGCTTTGCCTCATCCTCGCCCTCCTGCTGAACACCGCGGCGATGCCGTGGATTTCGCCGGCGGCCGCTCGCGAGGCCGAAGCATCCACGTGCTGCCCGCCGGGCGGATGTTGCTGCAGCAAGCCTCAACGCCCCGCTCCGTGTCCGTGCGCTCCGCGCCCGGAACGCACCGCACCCGCCACCGCGGCGGTGATCCAGAGCGAATGCGGCCCCGCCGCCGCAGCCCGGCAGGCGCAGCGCGTCGCTCGCACCGATCCCGCGCAAACAGGCTCCATCGGCTCTCGGCTGACCGGTGTCGCGTCGGCACACGCCGCCACGGTCGTCCGCCTTCATCGCGGCCCTCCACCACATCCTCGACCCCGTCTTTGTGTCTGGGTGACTTGAACCGAGAATGGACTTCCGGTGCGGCTCTCAAAGCGATCGCCGCGCGATTCCGTTCACCCGTTCACTTCTCAAGACACAACCCACGCCGCGGGCGACAAGCCCGCGACAGGAGCTCAAAGATGCGGATTTCCAAGATGTGGCTTCTCCTTCCCGCCGGTGTCATCGCGCTCGCGAGCGGATGCGCCTCCACGACGCAAGCCGAGCGCCCGGCGGACGTTCCCGCGGTGGACATGTCCGGAGCCAAGAAGGTCGAAGAAAGCGGCGAAACCTACTGGCAGCACGCTCCGACCGAAGCGGACGCGGCGGCGCTGCTCGACAAGTCGGAGATCAAAGCCCGGTGGGTGACGCTCTACGTCAACGGGCTCGGCTGCCCGCAGTGTGCTTCCAACATCGACCTGACGCTCGCGAAGATCGACGGGATCTCGTGGATGTACGTCGACCTCGGGCACGGCGTGGTCCAAATGAAGCTGGCGGAGGACGCCAAGCGGCCGAGCCCGCTCGAACTCAAAAACAAGGTGACCGACGCGGGGTTCACGCTGGTCAAGATCCGCACCCAGGGCTGAAAGGAACACGATGAAGAACTTTCTCGTCGCGATCGCGGCGGCGGCCGGGTGTTCGGCCGCGCTGGCACAGGAAGCGATGTACACCCAAGCGGCGACCATGCCCGCACCGGGCAACGCGATCATCCGCGAACAGATCCACTTCTTCAAATACGGGCAGAACCCCGTCACCGGAGAGAAGCAGGAAGACGCGTATGTGCTTGAGAACATCCTGAGCGTCGGGCTGGCCCGCGCGCTGGCGGTCTCCATCACCGTTCCGGTGGTCGTCAAGGAGACGACGACTCCGGCGGGGGACGGCGAGTGGGACTACGGCGTCGAGGATGTCGACATCATGTTCAAGTACCGTGTGTACATGGACAACACGGGCGGCGTCGACACCACACGCTTCGCGCTGCTCGGCGGAGCGGGGGTCACCAGCGGCGACAACCGCGACTTCGCGAGCCAGTCGGTGAATCCGACCTTCGGCGCGGTGT
>JBIKTT010000176.1:0-5420 GCA_044347925.1 Phycisphaerales bacterium | reverse complement strand
TCAACCGTCGCGAACATCTTCTGCGTTTCGGAGAACTGGTGCGTGAAATCAAGACCGACGTCCAGTTCGGGGTGAAGCTCGTCGTCACCGAGCTTGCCCGTCTCGTAGTACGCACCGAGACCGACGCGGCCGCGGAGGGTGGTCTTCTCGTTCTTGATGAAGGTGTACGAGGGACCGGTCGCGCCGCTGAAGCGCCACTTCCACGACTGGAATTCGTCGTACTCGACCTTGCCCTGCGCGAACCAGCCCCACGGGCTGTCGGCGCCGAAGTTCCAGTTGTTGAAGAGGTTCGCTTCGCCGCGGCTCTTGCTCTTCTGGCCGTCGCTGTTGGTGAAGACGTACCCGATGTTGGCTTTGGTCTCCATCGACTCGGTCTTGCGTTCGGCCCCGATGAGGCCGCGAACGGAGACGGTCTCGCTGTTGCCGGAGGAGCCGTTGAGGCCCAGGTCGGCGTTGCGCTTCCAGCCGCTCCAGAAGGAGACTTCCGCCGCGGGTGCCGCCGGCTTCTCCGCCGCCGCGGCTTCCTGCGGCTGCCACTCCAGGGAGTTGTCCGTCACGACGACGGGGACAAGCTCCGAGGGAAACGAGATGCGCGGGTTCACGTCCGCGGACGCGACGGCGCCCGCCATCGAGACGAATGCGGCGACCAGAGCCTTTGCGGCTGACGACTTCATGACCTTTCCTTTCCTCTTCGAACAATCGCACGCGAGAACCCGGCGGCGAGGCGGGACATTTTCGGCGACATCGCCGATTCCATGGGCCCCACCGTACCACCCCGGATGCGCTCTTGCAAGCGGACCCGTACCCGGCTTAGGGCTTGGATCGCAAGAAGAAACCCACGTATCCGGTTTCGTCGACCTGGACGCGGACCGGGACCCACCCCGTCCGCATCTCGCCGAACGCCCCCCCGTCCTTGTCACGCCAGTGCGTCGTGCCGTCGTTGTACCACGTCACGGGCTCCTGAACGATCCGGTCGGCTTTGCCAAGCGGCCGCGACGACCACACCACGGTGTCCGCACCCAAGCCCAGAGCGAGCTTGGTGAGCTCCTCGCTGGGAATCACGACTTTGTCGGCCGCCCGGAACTCGGTCTTGCCCAGAACCTTCACGCTTGTCGGAGACTCTGAGATCTGTAACCCGTTCAGCAGACGGATCTTGTGCTCTTCGCGCTTCTCGACGGGCCACTCATCAGGGTGCACGCTGCTCGCCGCGACATCCGCCCGCAGCGACGCGAGCGTCGCTTCCACACGCTCCCAAGGCACCTCCCGCACCCGCACCGACGACCCCTCAGGAAGCGGAGACGCCGCGTCCGGGCCGCGCGCAAGACCGGTTTCCCAGCGGGACGTCTCGCATCCCATCCCCAGAACCGCCGGAACCGAAAGCAAAGCGGCAATGACAACTCGAATGCAGACGTTCATGCGGCAGCGTACGCCCGGCGGTTTTGCGGCAACCGAACGATGGGCCCCGCCGTATGGGACGTCACTGCGCCGCCGATGGCCCCGGACAGGCACCCGGTTTGTGGATGTTCGGGTTATTTTAGACGCTTTCTATCGGTTTTTGGACCGATGAGACTTGCGTCGAGGGCTTGGAGCGGGCACGATACAAGCCCCCGTGCGGCGTCGCACAGCAACGAGATGAGGGAGTCACCCATGAAGAGTCCGATTCGTACGCTTATCGCGGCCTCAGCTTTCGCGATGGTTGCCCCTGCCATTGCGCAGCCGCTCACCAACACGTTCACCTACCAGGGCGAGCTCCGCAACGCCGGCGCACCGGTGACCGGCACCGCCGACTTCGAGTTCCGGCTCTTTACAGCCGCTGCGGGCGGGACCCAGGTCGGCCCGACGCTCGCTTCGAACGCTCTTGGCGTCTCCGAGGGACGTTTCACGGTCGGCCTCGACTTTGGAGCCGTCTACGACGGGAACCAGCGGTTCCTTGAGATCGCGGTCCGAAGCCCCGGCGGGAGCGGCACGTTCACGACCCTCGGCTCGCGCCAGCCCCTCAATGCGACGCCCTACGCCCTCCGAGCCCTCAACCCCGGCCCGCAGGGACCCGAAGGCCCCGAGGGCCCGCAGGGGCCGCAGGGCCCACAAGGCCCCCAGGGCCCGGCGGGCACGACCCTCTGGTCCGGCCTGACCGGCATCCCCTCCGGGTTTGCCGACGGCGTGGACAACGACACGACCTATACGGCGGGCACGGGGATCATCCTCACGGGCACGACCTTCTCGCTCGGCCAGCACTTCCACACGGCGTCGGATATCGTCTCGGGCATCCTCCCGATTCAGTTCGGCGGCACGGGAGCGTCGTTCGCCGACGCGGCCCGGGCGAACCTGGGAGCGGCGGGCGCCGGAACGCAGAACTTCTTCTCCCGGAACCAGAGCATCTTCCTGCAGACCAACGAGGTCGGGCTTTCGATCAAGGGCGCCAACGGCCAGACCAACGACCTGACGCAGTGGCTTGACAACGCGGGGAACGTGGTCGCCCGAGTGACCTCGACCGGCGCGTTCGTCGCCTCCGGCGGCGGCGGCGGGAACAGCCGGACGATCAACTACTCGTACCGCGCGTTCAAGCCGAACAACAGCTCGACCGCGTACGCGACGAACAACGCACTCCAGGTGCCAAACGGCGGGGAGATGCTCGTAGCGTGCGAGATTCCCGTGGGTTCGGTCATCACGGCGATCCAGTTCATGGTCTTTGACCAGTCCGGATCGAGCGTGAGCATGAACCTCATCCGCCAGGATTCTCTGACCGCGGCGGGCGTTTCAGTTCCCGCGTCGGCGTCAAGCACAAACAGCGGAAGCGTGGTCACCTACACCCTCTCCGGGCTCCCCGTGACCATCGCGGATGGTTCGGCGTACTACATCCGCGCGTTCTTCAATGGCGCTTCGGCGGCTGACACGCTCGCCGTCTTCGGCGCCAAGGTCACCTACACGCTTCCCTGAACCTGATCATCGATTCTGATGGAACCTGAGTGAGCCCCGCGCGAGAGCGCGGGGCTTTTCTTTTTACGAGGGTTCGCTCGCCAGCATGTCGCTGTACCCGCCGGCCATCGGCTCGCCGATGGCGACCGCAAGCCGGGCCCGCAGGTCGGCGACGGCTTCATGGCATCGTTCGATGGTGTGCTGGGGCGAGACCAGGGCTTCGAACTCGATGAACCAGCCGAGGCCTTCGACCTGGTCGAGGTGGATCCGCACGTTGCCGTGCATGTAGAGGTCGCGGGTCTTTCGCACGATCAGCCAGACCGGCAGGGGGCTGGCGCCGAACCGCGCGATCGCCTGATCCTCGCTGTAGATCTTGAAGTGGCTGAGGCGGGCCTGGGCTTTGTCCGCGCGGTCGTAGAAGATGTACTCGGTGGGCTCACCCGGGCACTCGCGCTTCTTCAGCCGGCCGGCGGGGACCTTGAAGTACGTGTCCGTCTGCTTGAGCTGGATGATCCACGTCGCGCCGAAACCGGCGGAACCCAGGATCGTCCGCGCCAGCGCGGGGTCCCGGAGCTCCGCTTTGAATTCGACGTTCTGCATGGCGGAAAGCGTACTCCCCCCGGGTGGTCCGCGCCGCTGCGGTGAGCAGCCTCCGCCGATACACTAGCGGACGATGAAATCGCTTGCGACCTTCGCCGCCCTGCTCTCGACCGCTTCGGCTTTGGCCCAGACCGGACCGGTGATGTACGACGTGGACCTCACCCGCTCGGGTGAGCAGGTCATCCGAGTCAAGATGACCCTCCAGGGCGTCACCACGCCGACGGTTGATGTGCACCTTCCCGTCTGGCGGCCGGGCTTGTACCTGATTCTCGATCAGGCGGGCACGGTGCGGCAGGTGAAAGCCGCGACCGCGGAGGGCGCCCCGCTCGAGATCGAGAAGACCGAGAAATCCTCGTGGCGCGTTCAGACCGGCTCCGCTCACTCCGTGGTGGTCGAGTACGACGTCTGGGCCGCGAGCCTCGACAACCGCACACGCCACGCCGACGACACGCACGCGTTCTTCAACCCCGCCACGGTGCTGATGTACGCTCACGAGTGGCGAAACCTCCCCGCGGACGTCAAGCTCACGCTTCCCGTCCGCGAGGGTGGCGCCGCGTGGCGCGTCTCCAGCGGGCTGGGCGGCTCCGGCCGCATCGCGGATGACCGCTGGGAGCTTTCCGCCCCCAACTACGACATCCTCGCAGACTCGCCCATCGAAGCCGGCGTGCATCACGTCATCAACTTCGACGTCGACGGCAAGCCGCACGAGATCGCGGTCTGGACGGGCGAGCCGTCGACGGAAGGCTCACAGATCCGGGCCCGCGCGACCAAGTGGGACAACCTTGGCGGGGATTTCGCCAAGATCGTGGAGGCCCAGCGAGAGATCTTCGGCTCGCTCCCGTACGACAAATACGTCTTCCTGCTTCACTGCTACCCGGGCGGCCGCGGCGGCACCGAGCACTGGAACTCGACGATCATGCAGACGTCGCCGGAAGCCATCCGCGACGCCGAACGCTACCGGTCCTTCCTGTCGCTCGTCTCGCACGAGATGTTCCACACGTGGAACGTCAAGCGATTCCGGCCGCAGGGGATGACGCCGTACGACTACCAACGCGAGAACTACACGACGCTCCTCTGGGTTTCCGAAGGGATGACCACGTACTACGAGGATGTCGTCCTCGTGCGGGCGGGCTTGATGACCCGCTCGCGATTCCTCGACAGCCTGGCGAGAACCATCCGCACCGAGCAGACCAAACTCGGCTCGCGAGTTCAGAGCGTCGCCCACTCAAGCTACGACGCGTGGATCAAGTTCAACAAAAGAACCGCCGACGCGAGCAACTCCACCGTCTCGTTCTATGACAAGGGAGCATTGGTGAGCTTTCTCCTCGACATGGAGATCCGCAGTCGCAAGCCGGGGGCGTCGCTCGACACCGTTTCTCGCAGGCTATTCGAGCGATTCCCGACGCCCGACAAGGGTTTCTCCGAAGCCGATCTTCGGGCGATCATCGCCGAGGTCGCGGAATGCCCGCCCGACGCCGAGTGGATCGAGACCTTCTTCCGGACCGCCGTCCACGGAACGGGTCAGCTTGATTTCAACGCCGCGCTCGCGGTCGTCGGCCGCGAGTATCGCGCCGAGCCCGGCGAAAAGGCTCTTCCGTACCTGGGCGTGACCGCTACGGACGAGTCCGGCGTCGCTCGAGTCACCATCGTCGCGACCGATTCGCCCGCGCTCCGGCCCGACCTTGGACCCGGTCTGGTTCCGGGCGACATCCTCGTCGCGATCGATGGTCGCCGGTTGAGAGCAGCGGATCTCGACAAAGAGATCGGCTTGCGAGCCGTCGGCGACAGCGTCCGCCTCGCGTTCTTCCGGCACGACGTGCTCCGCGAGACGGTCATCACCATCGGCGGCCAGCCCGACGTCTCCCCCTCGATCCGCAAGCTGGACGAGGTGAGCGACGAGCAGA
>JBIKTT010000148.1:0-5849 GCA_044347925.1 Phycisphaerales bacterium | reverse complement strand
GTGGCCATCACCGGCACCTCCACCGCTGGAACGCTCGACTCCGTCGGCGGGCTCTTCGAGACCAACAGCACCACCGGCACCGGGCTCGTCGCTTCCTCGAACGCGGCCACGGGCATCAACTACGGGCTGCGGGCGTACACCTCCAGTTCCTCCGCCAACGCTGTCGCCGTCCTCGGTGAAGCCACCGCCTCAGGGGCCAACTTCGGCGTGTACGGCACGGCGACCGGCGCGTCCGCCTTCGGCGTGTACGCCAACGGCCGCCTGGGTGCGTCGGGCACCAAGAGTTTCATGATCGACCACCCCCTCGACCCCGAGAACAAACTCCTCTACCACTACAGCATCGAAAGCCCCGAGGTCCTCAACATGTACTCCGGCATCGTGACCCTCGACGGCGTCGGCGAGGCCTGGGTCGAACTCCCCGAGTACTTCGAGTCCATCAACGTCAACGCTCGCTACACCCTGACCGCTGTCGGCGGCCCGGCTCCCATGCTGCATGTGGCGGAGAAGGTCAGCGGCAACCGCTTCAAGATCGCCGGCGGGTCCGCCGCCCTCGAAGTCTCGTGGGAGGTCAAAGCCAATCGCAACGACCGCTTCGTCCAGACCTACGGCGCGCCCGTCGAACGCCTGAAGAGCGACGGCGAGAAGGGCACCTACCTCCGCCCCGAGTTGTACGGGCAGCCCGCCAGCCGCGGACAGATCAACACCGCGCCGCGTTCGGCCCCTCGGGTTGTCCCCGCGGATCAGCCTGCTGATCAGCAAGTCGATCCGGCCGCTGCCGACATCGTGGCTTCCAAGTGAGCCCCGACGCAAATCCTCGCCCATCCACGAAAGGGAGCACACCCATGAAGAGCACCACACGCCGAATGTCCTCAGTTCGGGCCGCACTCGCCGGGATCCTCGGCCTGGCGGTCGGGGGCGACGTCTTCGCCCAGCCCCAGCCCGCTACACGGCACGCCGGGCAGACTGCGGCAAGCGTCAGGGATCTGGTCAAGTCGACCAAGATCCACGAACCCGCCGACAGCCTCAGCGCTCAGATGCGCCGAGAAGCCGCCGAACGCAAGGCGATGCGCGAGACCATCGGCTGGAACGATCTCTCCGACGAAGCCCAGGAAGACCTTTGGGACACCCTCGTTGGACCTGACCAACTCAACGACGGGTTCCGCAAGGCCCAGATCAGGCCGAGCCTGCGAACGCCCGAGGACTTCGTCCCCCGCGACGGGGGCTTCGACGAACGAGGTATTCCGCTGGTCGAGTTGTCGTGGCTCTATACGTTGCAGCTGGGCGGCATTCGTCGCCTGGCGTATGACATGCACCTGAATTACGAGGGCGATGTCGTCATCGGAGGCACGCTCGATGGGACGAGCGGCATCAAGTTGACGGAGGTCGACGGGACCGCGGACGCGACGCAAGGCTGGACCCAGAACTGGTCGCGCGAGTTTACGTGGGGTGGGGCGGTCAACCCGGGCTTCTACGCGACCGCGACCGACTTGCTGGGGAACACATACGCCTCGGGCTTCCAGACCAGCACGAGTTACCCAATCATCAAGTTCAACGGTGCCGACGGCACCAGTGGACCGATCTTTGGTTTCAGCACGACGAGTCCGCAAGCGAACACGGCCGTGACCAACATGGCGGTAGACCCCGAGGGGCTCGTTTATGTGTGCGGCAATGTGCGTGGGGCGGACGGTCTGCCGAGGTGGTTCGTGGCACGACACAATCCGGCGAGTGCGTTCGACCGCACATGGATCCAGTACTTCCCCGATCGGTGGGGCTACCCGACCGGTGGTATTCGCATCAACCGTTTCGGCGAAGTCTTCGTCGCCGGATATGGGCAGGTGGTCGGGTCGAACAACGACGACTTTGTGGTGGCAAAGCTCGACCCCATCGACGGAGCGGTCGAGTGGACTTTTGTGGATGCCTCGCCTGGGAGCGACGGCGTGAACTCGCTCGAACTCGACCGCGACGGGAACCCGCATGTGACTGGGGGCAATTCGGGCGCAGGAATAAAGACGCTGAAGATCGATCGGACGGCCGGTACGGTGGTGTGGCGGGCCAACTACGCCGTGGGCGGCGCCACCGACCTCAAGGTCGACGACAAGGGCAATGTGTACGTCGTCGGCGCGGAGCCGTCGCCACGCACAATCCGCACCATCAAGTACAACTCAGCGGGTGCGCAGATGTGGACCGATGGGTACGGCACGACGGGACGGGGCGATGTGCATGTCGCGCTCGACTGGATCGGGAACCCGTATGTGACGAGTAACTACGGTACCAACACACAGGGCGTCGACACGCGAAAGCTCAATCCCGCCAGCGGCACGACTGTCTGGGCGATGGCCGCAACACCCAACTTCGATGGAAACGAGGTGACCGACGCGATCACGATCGCTGACATCGTCGTGGACGCGGGCGGCAGCGTGTACATCGCCGGCTCACGCTTTGGCGTGCGGAATAACACGGCGGGCGGCGAGATGTTCTGCATCCGCTATGAACAGCCGTACGTCTCCATCCCCCAGATCGCCAAGTCCTACCCCGTCGTCAAAGTCGAGGGGAACAGCCTCTGGTCGCCCGCCAACCCCGATGGGCCCGGGTTCGGTTTCGCCAACCAGTCGTTCAACCTCTTCTCGTTCAACGTGGGGGCACTGCTGGGCGACCTCGACTCCAGGACCCAGGCCGAGATCGACTACGGCATCGGAAGGGCCGGCGGCGGGCTCGACCTCAATATCTCCAACACCATCTTCAGCGTCGCCTTTGAGACCCAGGCCACCGGCGGGTCCTACGACGCCACAGCCACCGGCGAACTCGCCATCGCGATCCCGGGCGAGGAGGAACTCAATGTCGGACAACCCTTCGACATCGTGATGAACTTCGACCCCGACGCGGCCGGGATGGAATTGATCACCAACGCGAGGCCCGCGCTCAGGGCCGGGCTTGTCGCTCGCGCCCGCGCCAACATGGACTTTGGCCTTATCGGCTACGACACCTTCCTGGGCAACCCGTTCTTCGACATCGGGTTCGAGGGCCGCAACATCGACATGCACCAGACCATCATCGGTCTCGATGCACTCCCGATCCCCCCGGGAGGAACCTGGCTCGATCTCGGCGCTGTCCCAGTTGTCGGCAACTACGTCGGAGGCAGGGTCCGCTTCCCCGACCTTGGCACCGAGGGGTACTTCACGGAGGCTTCCGCGGGCCCCACGCTCTCAAGCCGCCTTTCCGAGACGTTCTTCGAAGCGAATGTCTCGGTCACGAATCTGCTGTCGCAGTTGGCCCTCGGCGTGCCGCTGTCGGCGGGCTACGGCTCACCCGCCGGGAACAACGACTTTGACGCCAGCGTCGAGATCGGCATCCTCCAGGCGTACCTCGAAGGCAACATCAAGCTCGAGCAGGACCTCGACCTTGTCATGCGTCCCTATGTGGACCTCGACTTTGACGACGCCTCGGTCCCCGACGCGCGCGTGTACCTGAACCGAATCGACGAGGGCGGCGGGCGGTTCAGTTACCAGGCAACCCACACCGTTGGGGCGCTCCCCGCCGACGCCAATCTTCAGATCACGCCGACATTCGGGATGCGGGCGTCGCTGCAGAACCGCACCGGGTTCCGGTTCGGGGCCTTCGCCGGGTTTGATCCACTCAGGATTTCGGCGGCACTCGAGGTCGTTGGCGTTGACATCATCGATCTGGATTTCAAGCCCGGCTCGCTCCGTCAGGACTTGCTTGCAGCGATGAAGCCCAACGTGCAGAGCGCCCTCAATGGCGGGCGGGTCAACGTCCTCAACACCACCTCGCCCGAGTTTGATTTCCCCAACGAGGCTGAACTCGCGGCGATCCAGGTTTCGGCCAGTTCGACCAACAACCTCCCGCAACTCATCGGCAGCAGCCGCGCCAGCGCCCGCATGCTGATGTACGACCAGAGGACCCCCACGCCCGCGGACTTCAACGCCATGGCATCGGGCACCGAGCCGATGATCCTCTACGGTCGCAAGTTCTTCAACGGCGTCGGGTCCAACCGTGTCCGCATCAGGCACCACGGGCGGACCGAGGCACTGGTGGCCACCCGTCTCAACGATCAGTCGCTCCTCGTGCAGATCCCCCGCCGGTTCTTCCTGCTCCCAGGCATCGCTCGAATCTGGGTCTTCAACAACAACGGAAGGTCCGAGACGATCGACCTCGCCATCGAGCACCCCATGCCCAACTTCCAAGGCATCCAGGAGACGATCTGGGCGGGCGACCCCAAGTGGCTCTCCGAGCCGGTCATTGCTATCGACGGCGGGACGCCCGCGGGCAACGACTCGTTCATCGCACGCCGTGACTACTACACCTACCTTCGCACGGTGCTTTGGAACCCCGCGATCATGGCCGGGGCCAGCGATCCGAACATGTCCGCGACGGCGTACTTCCCCAGTTTCCGTCCGTGGGAGGCAACCGGTCAGAGTTGCCCTCCCGGATTCCCATCCCTCGTCATCGATGGCGTCGCTCTCGAGCGTCAACGCCCCGTGATCAACGACGGGCTCTTCCGCTCGAAGATGCAGCAGGGGCTCTACGCCTCCCCCGGCTTCCTCACGATGGAACTCATCAATCCGGGCCCGGGCGGCGGGCCCAGCCGCACCCGCACCATCGAGGTGCCTGCGCCCAAGCCCGTCCTTCAGACACTCAATCCCTCCATCGTCCCCCCAGGCTCGGTCGCCACGGGCGAAGAACTCCGCATCGTGGTCGCGGGCCCGGACAGCGTGCCCTACTTCGCCGGCTATGAGAGCCCCAAGTTCGGCAACTTCACTCCTGAGTCCGTCGTCCAGCTCAACGGGACCAACCTCCGCACCGAGTTCGTCAGTTCCTCCCAGCTCGCCGCCTACATCCCAGCCGCGAGCCTCACCACCTACGGGGCGCGCCGCATCACCGTCTCCACCCCCTCCAACGGCACCGACTACACCGAGCAGCTCCGCAGCGGTAGCGGCACCCTTTCAAGCCCGGTTCAAGTCGCCAGCGGCGGGGTTTCCGTTCCGCTCACGCTCAACATCATCTGGCCCCGCCCGAGCATCACGGGCGTCAGCAACAAGACGATGACCGTCAATGAGCCCCCGCTCTTCCCCGAGACGGTCAACGGCCAGACCCCGCCCGATTCGCACAACTTCACCATTCTCGGTTCCAACTTCGCCCCCGGAGCCAGGGTCTACTGGGACGGCATCCAGATCCCCTCGACCCGCGACAGCGCGGGCCTCATCCGCGCTACCGTCGGTGCCGCACAGGTCGCTCGTCTCGGCGCCGCCCGCCTTCAGGTCAGCAACCCACCCTCCGGCGGCTCAGGCCGCCCATCCAACATCTACTCGGTCCAGATCGCCCCCTGAATTGCCCCGCACCTGAATCCCTGACCCAAGCCCGACACCAAACTCGCCCGGGCGGCCTTCCGCCCGGGCATTCATTGGAGGACGCCGTGAACATCTTCTCCCAGGCTCTGCGGTCCGCCGTCCAAGCCGCCCCTCGTGCCATTCCGAGAGCAAGACGAACCGAGTATGCTGCGTCCCGGAGACGGAGGACGCCAGCGGCACGAGTACACCGCGCGGGCGAGGGAAGCCGTCCCTATGCCCGGGAGGCGTCCGTGACGATCCAACCTGTTCCCACGGCAAGCCGACCGACCGACCACGAGGTTCAGTCCTTGCTCTCCGCGGTCCGTGGCAGAGAACAGACCGCCGGACTCCCCGCCTCGCCCGAGTTGCTCGAACGAGCGTACAAGGAGCTTCGCGCCCTCGCGGGTTCCTACTTCAGAGCACAAAGACCCGACCACACCCTGCAACCCACCGCGCTCGTTCACGAGGCGTTCCTCAAGATCACAAGCGGCCGTCCCTCGACAT
>JBIKTT010000147.1:0-5863 GCA_044347925.1 Phycisphaerales bacterium | reverse complement strand
ACCCATTTTGCCCCCTTCCGCCACCCCCGCCGCTCACCGGTTTCGGCGGATCCCATCCGTTCAAAATCCTATCAGACTGCCCCGTCCTCGGCCCACGCCAGCGGCCTTCGCCGTGAGGAAGCCACGCCCGCCACCGCCGACCAGATCTCAAGCTCCCCGCCCGGCCGCTTCCACCCCCGCCGCAGCGTTCTGCACGCTTCCAGCATCGTCGCTCCCGTCGTCCTGACATCATCCAACACGATCGCCACGCGGATCCCCTCCGGGATGCTCAGCCGGCACACAAAGCTCCCCTTCACGTTCCGCCGCCGCTCCGACGCCGACACTGCCAGCTGCGAGGGACGAAGCTTGCGGCCCAGTGCATGCACCACCGGCACGCCGCACACCCGCGAAGCCGATCTCGCCAGGACCTGCGTGTGGTCGATGCCGCGCCACACCCGTCGCCAGAACGAGGACGAGATCGGCACGATGCAGCACTCCGCCCGCGCGACGCCCGCCCGGTCGAGCTCGCCCGCGAGAGCCGCTCCGAGCATGCTCCCGATTTCCCGTCCCACGGGGCGCCAGCGGCGGAACTTGAGCTCATGCACGGCCCGGCGAAGCAGCCCGTGATAGTCACCAAGGCGCACGCACCTCGTCCACGGCAGCCGTTTACGCTCGCACGCGGGACATCCGGAGGTTCCGGCATCGCCGGCTTCGGGAATCGCAAGCTCGTACAAGCCCACACGAGATCCGCAGCGGGGGCAGTACGCCCCGGTCGAATCGGGAGCCCAACCGTACTTGCGAGCCCGCTCGATGAACCCTTGCGAGGTGAGCCCCAGCCAGTATCGCTCGACCTGGTCGAGCCAGCCCGCAGACGGCGTCGGTTGGGGCGCGGGATCAAGCCCGACAAGTTCGGCCGGAATATCGACGAAGGTGCGATCGGGATCCCGCGACGATCCGGGGATCTTCCAGCGGATCGAGTCCTGAGCATCGACGGGCTTGGGGGGCCAGACGAGCCGGTCCGGCGAACGACCTGATCCCGCGTTCATGTCGCGCGGATCGGTCGGATGCTCATCAGGGGATGGCGGACTTCCAGACACAAAGGCCCCGCCGGCCGTGTGTTGAACCGACGGGGCGAGAGGAGGACTGGTTTGGCGGCCGCGGCTTGGTCAAGCGGGCGGCCGATCTCTCGCTGACACCAGTGTATACGGATTCAGGTGTATGTGGATTCAGCGGGCGGAGGGTGCTCTTGAAATCACAACCTGTCCCTGGCGGTCTCCCCGAATCACGTGAAGCTTAATGCCGCGGTTCAGATCTCCGCGGCCCATCGCGGCCGAGAACTCCTCGGCGGTCTCCACATCCTCGCCGTTGACGCGCAGGATGATGTCGTCCTTCTCAAGCTTGGCCGCTTCCGCCAAGCCGCCCGTGCGGACTTCGGTCACGACGACGCCCTTGATGCCGCGGTAGCCCATGCTCCGAGCTTCCCGCTCGGGTAGCGCACGAACCGTGATGCCGACGTCGGCTTGCTGGAGCGCTTCGAGGTCGCCGATCTTGATCGCGACCTTGGCGGGCTTGCCGTCGCGGAGGACCTCGAACTCGGCGGTGGTGCCCGGCTCGGTGAGCGCGATCGCGGCCCGCAGGGTCGAGAGCGCGGTCATCGGCCGGTTCTGATAGCGGGTGACGATGTCGCCGGGCTTCAGGCCTGCGTCGGCGGGGCTGCCGCTGACGACCTCGCGGATGAGCACGCCCGAGTTGGGCGCGACGCCCGCGTCTAAAGCGTCGCTTCCGAGCAGGTCGGTGAAGCCGGCTCCGATCCAGCCTCGGACCACCCGGCCGTTCTTGATGATGGCGTCCATGACGGCGGAGGCGATGTTCGCGGGGATGGCAAACCCGATGCCCTCGCTGCCCCCGGCTTTACTCGCGATGGCGGAGTTAATGCCGACGATCTTGCCCTCGAGGCTGAGAAGCGGGCCGCCCGAGTTGCCCGGGTTGATCGATGCGTCCGTCTGGATGAAGTCCTTGTACGCTTCTTCGGAGAGTTCGCGGAGCGGAACATCCGCGCGGCTCTTCGCGGACACGATCCCCGCGGTCACGGTGTTCGCAAACCCGAAGGGCGAACCCACCGCGACGACCCACTCGCCGACCTCAAGCGTGTCCGAATCCGCGAATTTCAGCGGCGTCAAGCCCTTCACGTTGATCTTGAGAACCGCGAGGTCCGTCAGCACGTCGCGACCCACGATCGTCCCCGTCACCACGCGCCCGTCGCGCAGGTGCACGTCGATCAGGTCCGCGATCGCGACGACGTGGTTGTTCGTCAGGATCAAGCCGTCCTCGGACACGATCGCCCCCGAGCCGAGCCCGGCGTTGACGATCCGCGTCCGGCCGGTCGGCCGACGCTCGAAGAAGCCGACCTGTTCGTACTCCGGCTGACGCTTCTTCGCGACGATGTGGACCACCGCCGGCTCGACTTTCTTCGCGACGTCCTTGAACGCTTTGGACAAGCCGCGAGCGATCGACAGAGCGTCCGATTCGGTCATCGACTCGGGCTGGGTCTCCGGGGCGGGGTCCGTTGATCCGCTTGCGATGGCGTGGGGAACTCCGCCGCACAGACCCGCGACCGCCACCATCCAAACCGCCAACTGAGATCCGCCGAATCTCGATCTGCCGAACTTCGATCTACCGAACATGGGTGTCTCCAAAAGGGGCGCCGTGTCGCGCCGGAAGTCGAATGAAGTCTCTGGGTTAAAACGAACTCGCTCCCGGGCGGTTCGCCAATCGCAAGGATGCGCGCGAGAAATCCTTCCGTCATGCGTTCAAAGTGCAAACAGATTGCAAACGAAGCCGCGTCTATCTCACGTCCCGCGCTTGTTCCCGAACAGGTCAAGGTGCAAGCGGCGGCAGAGACGCCACCCTCGGGCCGTGCAGATCTCGACGAGCCAGTTCAGCGTGCCCGGCGCCGGCGGAGCGATCCCCTCGGGCATGAGGAGAACATCGTCGGGTCGAAAGCCGCTCAGCGAGCCCAGCACCGATTCGAGTTCGGGAATGTCGGCTTGGCTCTTCACGACGAACTTCAGTTGGTGATCGCCGGGCTCGTTCAGCAGAGTTTGGAGTGCCGCGAAGTTCAGCCGGCGTTCCTCGTGCACCTTGGCCCAGTGGCCGGTGGGGTCGCGCGGGTCGTTCCTCGGCGTGCTGTGCGAGAGCTTGGGGCTGATCGACCAGAGGTCGCAAGCGACGTTTCGATGCACCGTGCCGGCGGTCTCGATGGTGATGTGGAAACCCTCGGCGCGAAGGCTCGCGGCGAGCGGTTCGATCTCGCCGAAGATCATCGGTTCGCCGCCGGTGAGCACGGCATATTTGACGCCGCTGGCTTTAGCGTGCTCGACCAGCCAGTCGATCGGGCGGCGATCGATCTCGGGATTCCAACTCGCGTACGGCGTGTCGCACCAGCCGCACCGCAGGTTGCAGCCGCTGGTGCGGATGAAGAATGACGGGACGCCCGTGAGCTTCCCCTCGCCCTGGATGGACGTGAAGGTCTCGGAGATCGGGAGCCAGTCCTTCATCGCGGGCTCCGCACGTAGCGGGTGGGGTCGGAGATTCCGGCGTCGGCGAAGCCCTTGATGCGGATCTGGCAGCTGTCGCAGTGGCCGCAAGATTCGCCCGACGCGCTGGGGTCGTAGCAGCTTGAGGTGAGGCCGTAATCGACGCCGAGCGAGACGCCAAGCTTGATGATCTCGGGTTTGGTCATGCGGATGATCGGAGTGAGGACGCGGAGCGGGCGGCCTTCGACGCCGGCTTTGGTGCCGAGGTTGATCGTGCGTTCGACGCTTTCGATGAACTCCGGGCGGCAATCGGGATAGCCGGAGTAGTCGACGGCGTTGACGCCGGTGTAGAGGGCTTCGGCTTCCACGACCTCGGCCAAGCCGGACGCGATGGCGAGGAAGGTCAGGTTTCTCGCGGGGACGTACGTGATCGGAATGCCGTGCGAGAGGTCGTGGTCCGAGCGGTCCTTGGGGACATCGATGTCGGCGGTCAGGGCCGAGCCGCCGATCTGACGCAGACCCAGCGTGACCACGCGGAACGAAGCCGCGCCGAGATGGTCCGCGACCCGCTTGGCGCACGAAAGCTCGTGCTTGTGCCGCTGGCCGTAGTCGAAAGCGATCGCGTGCGATGCGAATCCGTCGCGGCGGGCGATGGCGAGCACGGTCGCGCTGTCGAGGCCGCCGGAAAGCAGGACCACGGCTTGCGGACGCGCTGTCATGGAGCCACCTTGCGGAGCGTGCAGGAGTGGGGCGTCTTGCCCACGCACATCTTGCGCTCGTAGTTGGTTCCGACCACCTCGCCCTCGCCCACGCGCTCAAGCGCGGCGAACGGCAGCAGGTCAAACGGCTTGGGCACGTCCGGAAGCGAACCGACCGGCACCGCGCCGCAAGCTCGGAGAGCCGCGAACGCCGGAGCGTCCGTCCATGCGGCGAAGTGCTGCATGTCCCAGGCCCAGAGCTCATCGTGGTCGGTCACGACGCGGAGCTCGCCCGCGGGGGCGAGGGTGCGCCACGCTTCGGCGAGGAACCGGTGCTGGATGACGCGGTTCTTGTGGTGCTTGGTCTTGGGCCAGGGGTCCGAGAAATAGAGGTGGATGACGCGGAGGAGGTTGGCGGGCGTCCGCCAGCGGAGGAACTCGGTGGCGTCGGCGTGGAGCATGCGCACGTTGGTGAGGCCGGCGCGGCGGAGGCGGTCGGCGGTGTACGCGAAGAACTCGCCCTCCCACTCGATGCCGAGGAAGTTGGTCTCGGGCCGGGCTTTGGCTTCGTTCAGGATGAAGGTGCCCTTTCCGCAGCCGATCTCGAGTTCGAGGGGCTGGGCGGGGTTGGCGAACCAGGCCCGCGGGTCGAGGTGGCCGCCGGTGGGATTGGAAGCCAGGTCGTCGGGAAGGGGGGGGATGGCTTCGCGCACGACCGCGATGACGCCCGGGGCGGTGTCGTACTTGCCCTGTTGGGGTGGTTGCTGCGCGGGATGGGAGGAGGGCGTGCGGGTCACGGGCGAGTGTAGGAATTGGGGTCCGCAGATGTCCGCAGAAAACCACACCGGGCTTTGGTGAGATCTCTTTGGGGGGCATGGTCGTATAACCCAATGTGCGTCGAGCGCACGGGGAAACCCCTCTTGGATTCTCGGTACCGGTTCATCCGGCCGATGACAAGAGGTTGGTTGCGGAATGGATTCCAGAGGGCGCCGGTCTCCGATCTGGAGCGCGGGAGCCCGGGAGGGCACGCCGATGGGTGAAGAACTGATTTCCTTGATCGAGTCGCGTCTTGATCGCCAGCGCTTCCAGGAACACCACTGGACGGGCACGTTCTGGGAGTACCTCTCGATCGTCGAGCAGAACCCTGCGGTTCTGCGCAACGCGTACCAGCGCGCGTTTGACGCCATCATGGCGCACGGAAGCGAGAAGTATCGCCTGTTCAAGAAAGACTGCGTGCGGTACCACTTCTTTTCGGATCCGTTCGAGAACGGGGCGGACGCGATCTATGGCCTCGATTTCGCGCTGATGAGCCTCGTCGACTTCTTCCGGTCGGCCTCCGAGGGCTACGGCACCGATCGCCGCGTGCTGCTGCTTCACGGACCGGTCGGGAGCAGCAAGAGCACGATGGCGCGTCTACTTAAGAAAGGTGTGGAAGCCTACAGCCGGACACCCGAAGGTGCCCTTTATTCGTTTAGCTGGATGCTCGATGAGAACTGCGGCGTCACGGCGGTGGGGGAGAACGGCACCCGCGAAGCCGTGCGCACGCACGAGTTCCCCTGCCCGATGCACGAAGAGCCGCTGATCCTCGTGCCTAAGGATGCCCGCGACGCTCTGCTCGCCCGCCTCAACGAGAAGTACAAAGCCAAGCAC
>JBIKTT010000146.1:0-5871 GCA_044347925.1 Phycisphaerales bacterium | reverse complement strand
GGTGAGGGCTTTGATGGTGCCCAGGAACATCTGGCGCTGCTGCTCGAAGAGGCGGCAGGTCTGGAGGAACGCGGCGAGGAAGGACGCGGTCGACTGGAAGAGCTGGATGTCGTAGCTTGAGAGGAGCGGATCGGTGCCGACCTTGTCGGTGCCGACGAGGTAGCCCTGGAAAGCACCGTCGAGCACGATGGGCTGGACGAGGACCTGTCGGTCGTGCTGCGTGATGGGGCTGTGCGGCGGGATGACGCGTTTGCCGTCGAGGAATCGCGTGAAATCGCCGGGGAGGCGCGCGGTGAGGGCGAGGGCTTTGGGAAGGCGGGACGCGTCGCGGGTGGAGTGGATGATGGGGTCGGCGGGGCGGGCGTCGTTGGCGGGGTTCTGGTCCGGCGGGACGAAGCGGACGGCGATATGGCTGAAGTCCGAGCCGGTCTCGAGGCGGTCGATGGCGGCTTGGAGGAAGCGTTCGGGGTGGGAGAGGTCGGTGAGGCCGCTTCCGATGGAGTAGAGGAGGCTGAGGGTTTCGTAGGACTTGGTGAGTTCGTCGGTGAAGGAAGCGATGGTGGATTCGTGCTCGGCGTGGGTGTTCACGCGGTCGGAGAGGTCTTGCGCGAGGTCGGTGAGGGCGCGGATGGCGATGAGGGCGGCGGGGCCGGGGAAAGCGGCGTGCGGCTTGAGTGCGGCGCGGAGTTCCCAGAGGTTGTGGTTCGTGGCGCTGGCGATCTCGTGGAGCGCGGGGCTGTCGAGCCAGTCGGGCTCGAGGAGGAGCACGCGGACGGGGATGCCGGCGATCGAGAGATCGAGGGAGCGTGCGTGGGGGGAGGGGTGGTGGGCGATGGCGATGACGGCGGCTTCGATGAGGGGCGAAGCGGGGGCGAGGGGTCGGTTGGCGTCGGCGTCGAGCGTCAGGGCGCCGAGGCTTGCGGCGCGAGCGGCGAAGACGGCGAGGGCCTCATGCGGCGTCGGCATGCGGGGCATCCTTGGAGGTTGTGGACAGGGCGAGGACGCGCTGGACGTGCTCGAGGACCTGCTTGGCGCTGAAGGGCTTGTCGATGAGGACCTTGATGCTTGTCTTGCCGCGGGTGTCGTCTTCGATGGAGTGTCCGCGGGCGGTGAGCATGATGATGGGGATGTGGGTTGTGGCGGGGTTGGCGGCGAGGTTGAAGGACATCGCGAGGCCGTCGGTGCCGGGCATCTGGAAGTCGGTGAGGATGAGGTGCGGCTTGTGGGCGACGGCGGCGGTGAAGCCTTCCTCGCCGTCGCGTGCTTCGTGGACGGTGTAGCCGGAGGCACGGAGTTTGGCGGCGAGGATGCAGCGGATGTGCGCGTCGTCGTCGCAGATGAGGATGGTGTGGCTCATGGGGCTCCCGATCGGGAAGGATCGGCCGACGGGGAGCGGGGCTTGGGCGCGGGGACGCGGGCCGGCTTGGGGGCGGTGGGTCTGGTCGGTTTGCGAGAGCGGGCGCGGCGGGGGGCGGGGTGGGGGGCGTCCGAGAATGGAAGCTAGCCCCAGAGGCCGGCTTGCGGGATGGTGTAGGGGTCGAGGAGGGAGGGATCGTCGGCGGCGACCTTGTTGACGCGGGGGGAGACGGGGCGGTGCTTGAGCGTGCCGGGCGGGGAGGGGAGGAGGAGGGAGCGGGGGAGGCCGTCGCCGCCGCGAAGCCAGGCTTCGGCGCTCTTTGGGGAGAGGATGACGGGCATGCGGTCGTGGACCGGGTCCATGTCGGGGTTGGCGGCGGCGGTGATGACGACGAATTCGAGGCGTTGGGGTGCGGCGATGGTGCGGACGAGGCCGGCGACGAGCATGATCTCATCGTCGGTGCGGGTGAAGTAGAGCGGCTGGCGGCTTCGGGCGTCGCCCTTCCATTCGTAGAAGCCGGACATGGGGACGACGGCGCGGCCGGAGCGGAGATGGTCGCGGAAGAGCGGGCGGTCTTCGAGGTTTTCGGCGGTGGCGTTGATGATGGCTTTGCCGTGGGCTTCGAACCCCCAGCGGGCGGGGGAGGGGCGGGGAGCGAGGGTCAGGATGGCGGCGGGGTGCGTCGGCGCGATGTTGTAGCGGGGGACGGGGTCGGCGAGATCGTCGAGCGGCTCAAGCGGGAGCGTGGTCGCTCGCATGAGCTTGACGAGCTCGCGCCATTTGTAGAGGGAGGTGAAGCGGCCGCACATGGGGGGAGGGTAGAGGGGTGGGGGTGGGTGATGATTACCGGCTGAAATGGTGGTTCTTCATCGCGGCGGCGAAGGCATCGATCGAGAGGATGAGCGTTCCTTCGTCGCTGCAGTCGAGGTCGTCCTCGATTCGCACGTGATCGCGCTGAAAGTCGAAGAAAAGACTGAAGCGGTTCATCGTGTACTGGCGAAGGACATCGGCTTTGGTCGGGCTGAACTTCGCGATCTCGGCGAGGATCTCCATCGCGAGGGTTGCATCGCAGTCTTCGTCCAGGAACTCGGCCAGAAGGTCGCGTGTGCTCATGGCGTGGGACGGTAGTCGGCGCGATGATGTCGGATTGGCCCGGTAGATGAGTGTGCGCCTAGGCCGGGACGAGGATGATGCGACGGTTCGCGAAGGGATTGGCTGGGAAGCGGTCTCTCATTCGTCGAGACGACCCGGCTGAGCGACCATCCACCACCCTCCGAAGCGGAGGGCTGGTGGCACCCGAGGGTCGCGGTATACTCCGGGGAGTCGTGCGGTTGGGGGCTCAGCTTGAGGGGCGAGGATGAGTGATGCCATCCGCCAGTCGTGCTGCCCGCCCTCCACCTGAGGTGGACTTCAGGAAGCATGAACCGGTGGTTGCAAGTTTGCCGCAATCTTTGTGCTCGATGGAAAGGCCCGCCATCCCCGTCCCAAGTTTCTCCGCTTGTGGAAATCCCCCGTGCGATTCAGGCACGTTATGAGATATGCACTAGACTGATATGCCGGAATGCGCCGGCTCGAAATCGGGTTCATGGCTCCAGGAGGTGCTTTATGGTGAACGCATCCGCTTTGCTCAAAACGGTCGGACGAGTAGGGGTTCTGTCGCTTCTCGTTGTCGTGACTCCGGTATGGACTGCAACCTCCTCGCTGGCTCAAGGGGAGTCGTGTCCGAGGGCGCTCCCTGCGTTTCCGGGTGCGGAGGGTTTCGGAAAGTTCTCCAGAGGCGGGCGCGGGGGCGAGCCCGTCTTTGTGACCAATCTGAACGACCATGGGCCCGGCTCATTGCGAGAAGCGATGACACGCCCAATGAGCGGGCCTCGCACGGTTCTCTTCCGGGTGAGCGGATCTATTGTGCTCGCGTCGGAGCTTCGCGGGAAGTCGTTCACGACCATCGCGGGTGAATCCGCCCCGGGTGACGGGATTGAGATCCGCGGTCACGATTTGTCTTTCACGGACTGCGAGCACCTCATTATTCGGGATATCGCGATTCGCCGCGGCAACTGGTACAGTGATCCGATCAGCTTCATGAACTGCAGAAATGTCATCATGGATTCATGCTCGGTGAGCTTCGCGAGCGACGAGAACATCAGCTTCAAGGACTGCGACCTGATCACCGTTCAATGGTCGATCACCAGCTTTGGCCTGAGGAGCTGTGGTCTTGAGTGTCGGCCGGCAGATGGACAGTCCACCGATCACAGCTGCGCGATGCTGCTATGGAATCGCACGCCAAATGTGAATTCGAGGCACTCGATTCTTCACAACCTGTTCTCGGAGTGCTCGCGGCGCGTGCCGCTTGTGCAGAACACCGGGTCGGGGTCGATTCAGGCCGAGATCATCGGGAATGTGGTCTACAACTGGGGAGTAAGGAGCGACGCTCCCCCGCACGACAACGGTAACGAAGCGGGAGTCTCTCTTGTCATGGGTGACGCCGACGGCTCGGGTCCGCAGGCTCGGATCCTGACCCATCTTGAGCGGAACCTTTTCAAGTACGGACCCAACTCGACGCAGTCGCAAGCTGTTGTGCGGCTTCACGATGTTCGGCGCGGGCCCTTGCGCGACATTACCGCGGTACGGCTCTTTCGCTCTGGCAATCGGTTCCAAGCGCTCGGGTCTTTGTTCTCCGATGTGTCCTGTGGCGACTGCATTGACTCCACCCCGTCCGGCTTTCAGCTGTCGTCTTCACGCCTCTTCACCCCGGCGTACACGACGGCGGACGGGATCGGTGATATCACTGTCGCAGTTGTTGAACGAGCGGGGGCCGGTGGCGATCTTCTCTCGCGGGGGCGCGATACCCTGGACGGGCTCGCGATGCAGAATTTCGTCCTTCGAATCGGCGGTCATATTGACCATGAGTGGGATGTCTTCGATGACCTCAATCAGGACGGTGTGGTCAACTTCTTGGATTGGCCCATCTATCGGCCCGGCGTTGCGGAGCCCGACTTGGATGATGACGGAATGCCGGACTCGTGGGAGCGTGCTCGCGGCTCCGACCCGAGCATTGCGGACGGGCATCTGCCCGTGCGTCCTGGAAACTACACACGGCTCGAAGAGTACCTCCATGGATTGCGGGTCCAACGACACGCCCCGCTGACCGTCTGTCTTCCGGACTTCAACTGCGACGACTTCGTCGACTTCTTTGACTACTCCGACTTTGTAGACGCCTTTGAGGCCGGCGATTCACGCTCGGACTTCAATCAGGATGGCTTCGTTGATTTCTTTGACTATTCGGAGTTTGTGATGGCTTTTGAGATAGGCTGTTGATCCTGTTGATCGAGTGCAAGCCGACGACGGGCCAAGGCGGTGCGGAGCGTAACGCATGGCACTGACGCTCGCGAGCACGAACGCACGGGGTTCATCGGCGGCACGCCATGGGTTCATTGCGAGATCGGAGACACGCGCAACCAGCCTTTGGCGGGAGTGCATCGGTCCGACCCCTTGGGGTCGTGGGGGACGGGGTGGCCGGGTCCGGGGGTCGCGCTCACGGACTCGCTTGACCCCCGGCTCCTTTCGAGCAGCCCTTCGGGCTGTGGCGGAGTTTTCGTCGGTTGTCGAACGTCGGTCGTCGAACGTGGGTCGTCGCGTGTCAGTCTTTCGACGTCCGACTCTGGAACCGAGTGAGTTGAGGGAGTTTGGGTGGGGGTGTGGCGGGCGGGGGTGTCGCGAGCTCGATCGGCTGGTGGCACTCAGAGGTCGTGTACACTGCAGGCCGGTCCTGTGGCTTGCAGGTTCACGGAGACTGAAGAATGAGTGAAGCCAACCCCCATGTTGTTCAGTTGGTTGCCTATGGAGCGATACTGATTGTGACACCTTGCCCGCGCGATCGTCCAGGTGTCGCGTTGTTGCGAGCGTGCGAACGCGTCGGGGATGAATTCGGGGCGTCGAAGTTGTCGAAAGACACGAGGATCGATCGTTTGTCCGTGACGATTAGCGTCACCGGCGTGCAACACCTCGAGGTGTACGAAAATGGTATCCGTCGGTTAAAGGGTGTCGGGCGGGTTCTGTTTACTGATGTGGTTGTACCTCCGCAAGTTCTGACCGTCCCAGACAATGCAGAGTTTGAGGACGTGGTGTGCATGGCGGTCAGGTGTGGTGTGATTGTCGCTGCAAGGACCTTGGGTCACTCTGAAGAGATCTTTCGTGAACGCCTCGTGGCCAGCTTATGGGAAACTCCGAAGGCTGGCGATTTGTTCGCGCCGTTCATCAGCGGCGAGACTCCAATTGCCTACTCAAAGCAGCGCTGAGGTGGGCGGCACGGTTGGAAATCAGATCGGGATCGGTGCCGCCCGCCAATTGATGCTGTGAGGCGCGAGGGGGCGTTCGTGGCCGGGGGGGGCCGGTGCGCCAATGATCGCCGGTGGGAGCCATCATCTCCTTATTGGTCATCGCGAGCCTTTCGCTCATCATCGTGCGTGTCGGCGCGACCGCGCTCGTGATGACGGGGCTGTCGAGGGATGTCGCGA
>JBIKTT010000145.1:0-5875 GCA_044347925.1 Phycisphaerales bacterium | reverse complement strand
TTCTTCGTCGCGATGCTTCTGTATCTCCTGATCTACGGGGGGCCGATCGCGCTGGCGTGGTACAACTGGAAGCTGGGCCGCGGTGATCGTCGAGGCGCGATCCGACTGGCGCTGGTGGTGTTCGCGGGGAGCGTGGTTTCGTGGTTCCTGCAGACGCGGCTTGTGGTGGATGGGGCGTTCTTTGGTCTGCTTGATCCGGTGCTTGGCAAGTCGCTTTATTCGGCCGCGTACATGTGGCTTTTGTACATGGCGATCGAGCCGTTTATCCGGCAGGCGTGGCCTCAGTCGCTGATTTCGTGGAGCCGGCTGCTTTCGGGCGAGGTTCGCGACGGGTTGGTGGGTCGCGACCTTCTGTTCGGGTGTGCGCTGGGAGCGGGCTGGACGATTCTGGTTCAGGTGCTTTACACGTTCGGTGGGTCGCCGCAGCCGTTGCCGCTTGCGGGTTCGCCGGAGATGCTGGTGGGTCTGCGGCCGGCGATCGGCGGGCTGATCGAGGTGGCCCGGGACGCGGTGCTTTACATCTTCATCATTCTGCTTCTGGTGCCGATCAGCCGGGGGATCATGAAGAAGCTGGTGCCGCCTGCGGCGGTGGTGTTCGTGGTTTTGGCGGCGGTGTTCGTGCTGCTTTTGGCGCAGCAGTCGGGCCGGGGGACGGGCAACGGCGTGGCGGTGGTGGGAGTGGCGGGGGTGGTGCTGGCGTTGGCGGCGGCGTACGTGCTGACGCGGTTTGGGGCGCTGATGCTGATGGCGGCGTTCTTCACGGCGGGCGTGCTGCTTTCGTACCCGTTGACGCTGAACACGGGGAGCTGGTACTTCGGCCCAAGCACGGTGGCGGCGCTGGCGGTGGCGGGGTTGGCGGCGTTTGGGTTCCGCCGCACGATTGCACGCCGAACGATGCCGGCCGGATGGAACTGAATTTCGCTCGGGGAGAGCACTGGAGCTTTCGATGCGTCACGCGGTCCGTGCGTTGCTGGTGGCCCTTGCTTTGGTGAGTCCGGCGGTGGCCCAGGTGGGTGGCGGGGGCTCGCGGGCGGACTATGAGCGGGCGGGATCGCTCGCGGGCAAGGTTCGCGGGAAGGTGCTGAACACGACGGTGCGGCCTGAGTGGCTTTCGCCGACGACGTTCTGGTATCGGTCGAACCTGGGCGAGGGCAAGCGGCGGTTCTGGCTTGTGGATGCGGAGAAAGCGGCGCGGACGCCGTTGTTCGATCATCAGGCGTTGGCGGAGGCGTACGCGAAGTCGTCGGGGAAGAGTGTTGATCCGGAGCGGTTGCCGGTGGAGCGGATCGAGCGGGAAGCGGAGCGGCCGGACGGGGGTGAGCGCGGGCTTGTGGTGCTGATGCGGGATGATCCGCGCGTGTGGCGTGTGGGGGCGGACGGCACGTTTTCGCAGCAGGAAGCGACGGAGCAGACGAGCTTTTTCCTGGCGGGATCGCGCGAGCCTCGGCAGAGCCGCGGGTCGTCGGTCGAGACGTCGATCACGTTCGTCAACAACACCGGCGAGAGCGTGAAGATGTTCTGGGTGGATACGACGGGCAATCGGCATCCGTACGACCGGCTTGCGCCCGGCGGACGCGGCACACAGCACACCTTCGCGGGGCATGCGTGGGTTGCGGTGGGGCATGACGGCCGGGACCTTGCGTTCTATACGGCGGACGCTCGTCCGTCGGTCGCCGTCATCGAGGATGTCGCTCCGGGACAGGTCAAGCCGGCCGAGCCGGCCCCGGACGCCAAGCCCGCGCCGCGGCCTCGGCGCGAGCGCGGGCGCGACCCACGGTTTGCCATCGAGAACCACAACGTCGTCAGCGTTGATGCGGAGAAGGGTGAGCGGGCCGCGCTGACGACCGACGGCACGGCGGACCACCCGTACGACGGGCGGTTTTTCGTCTCGCCGGACGGGACGAAGCTGATTGCGATGCGGACGACGCGCGGCGGCGACCGGAAGGTGACGTACATCGAGAGCACGCCGTCGGACCAGCTTCAGCCGAAGATTCACGACTATTTCTATCTCAAGCCGGGGGATGAGATCCCGCTTTCCAAGCCGGTGCTGATTGATCTGGCGAAGCGCGAGACGATCGCGGTGTCGGATGAGCTTTTTCCGACGCCGTGGTCGGTGGACCGGATGGAGTGGGACGCGGATTCGTCGCGGTTCACGTTTCTGTACAACCAGCGCGGGCATCGGGTGATGCGGCTTGTCGCGATCGACGCGGTGTCGGGCAAAGCGACGGCGATCATCAACGAGGAGCCGGCGACGTTCTTTGATTACGCGGCGAAGACGTATCTGCATCGGCTGAAGAAGACGAGTGAGCTGATCTGGATGTCGGAGCGAGACGGCTGGAACCACCTTTACTTGATCGATGCCCGGACGGGGGCGGTCAAGAACCAGATCACGACGGGTGCGTGGGTTGTTCGCGGCGTGGACCGGGTGGATGAGGAGGCCCGGCAGATCGTGTTCCGAGCGGGAGGCATCATCCCGGGGCAGGACCCGTACCACGTGCACTTCGCACGGGTGAACTTTGACGGATCGGGGCTGACCGTGCTGACGGCGGGGGATGGGACGCACGAGACGACGGTTTCGCCGGACGGAGCGTACTTCATCGATGTGTATTCGCGGGCGGATCTGCCGCCGGTGACGGAGCTTCGACGCACGTCGGACGGGTCGCTGGTGCTTGCGGTGGAAGCTGCGGATTGGACGCCGCTGCTTGAGACCGGTTGGAAGCCGCCGCAGCGGTTTGTCGCGAAGGGGCGTGACGGGCAGACGGATATCTACGGGCTGATCTACCGGCCGACGAATTTCGATCCGTCGCGGAAGTATCCGGTCATCGAGAACATCTACGCGGGGCCTCACGATGCGCATGTGGCCAAGGGCTTTCGGGCGTACGCGGGGTGTCAGGAACTGGTTGAGCTTGGGTTCATCGTCGTGCAGATCGATGGGATGGGGACGAACTGGCGATCGAAGGCGTTCCACGATGTGGCGTGGAAGAACCTGAAGGATGCGGGGTTCCCGGATCGGATCGCGTGGATGAAAGCCGCGGCGGCGGCGCATCCGGAGATCGACCTGGTGAATGGCGGGCGCGGCGTGGGGATTTATGGAGGGTCGGCGGGCGGGCAGAACGCGATGGCGGCTCTGCTTTGGCACGGGGAGTTTTACAAAGCGGCGGTGGCGGACTGCGGGTGCCACGACAACCGGATGGACAAGATCTGGTGGAATGAGCTTTGGATGAGCTGGCCGGTGGGGCCGTGGTACGAGGAGAGCAGCAACGCGGCGAACGCGCACCGGCTTGCGAGCGATGGCAAGCTGTTTCTCACGGTGGGTGAGATGGATGAGAACGTGGATCCGGCGAGCACGATGCAGGTCGTGGCGGCGCTGATCAAAGCCGACAAGGACTTTGAGCTGCTTGTGATCCCCGGGGGTGGGCACGGTGCGGGCGAGACGCCGTACGGCCGCAAGCGGCGGCAGGATTTCTTCGTCCGGCACCTGATGGGGCGCGAGCCGCGGTGGTGAGCGTGCGTGGGCGGCGGCCGGGGGTCACTTGGACAGGCCGAGGGCTTCGGCCACGGCCGGGTCGATAGCGCGTGAGCCCTTGGCTCCGGTCGTGAGTGCGAACGAGCCGGCGTAGTCCCACATGCACCAGCCGATGGTGTGTTTTTCGCAGGCGGTGCGGACATCGCGGAGCCATGCGGAGCGGGATTCGGCGGGGGCTTTGGCGATGGCGCCGAACTCACCACACCAGACGGCGACGTTGTGCTTTTTGGCCCAGTCGGCGGCTTTGGCGATCTGCTTGTCGATTTTGGCGGCGTTCCAGGCCTGGTCGCCGTACCACTTGGCTTCGGCTTTGGCGGCGGGGTCGGCGATTTTGTCGAGGACGGGCTTGAGGAGGTCGGGCGAAGCGGGATAGGGGATGGCGGCGAGGTGCTTCCAGTTGTCGCTTCCCCAGGTGGCCCCTTGGTGGGTGAAGGTGCGGGGTTCGTAGAAGTGGAAGGTGTAGACGACGTTGGTGTCGGCGAGAGGGGTGAGCTCGGTGAGAGCGGAGAGGCTTGCCCACTGGGTGCCGGTGGCGATGATGGTGTGTTTGGGAGCGGCGGCGCGGATGGCGGCGGCGAGCTTGGTTTGGAGGTCGTGCCAGCGGGGAGCGGTCTTGTCGAAGACGGGCTCGTTCATGATCTCGAGGAAGACGCGTTCGGGGTCTTTGGCCGAGAGTTCCGTGGCGAGGGCTGTCCAGTTTTCGAGGAGGGCCTTTTCGAGCTTTTGAGCGAGGGGCTTGGTGGCGTCGTGGAGGTTTTTCTCGTACTTGGGTTCGACGGCGGTGCCGGTGGGGTGGAGGTCGATGACGACGGCGAGGTCGGCTTCGAGGATGAGGTCGACGGTCTCGGAGAGCTTCTTGACGTTCGCTTTGGTGATTTTGCCGCCAGCTTCGGTGAAGAACCGCGTGGGGTCGATGGGGAGTCGGACGTGGGTGAGGCCGGCTTTCTTGAGGGCGGCGGCGTCGTCCTTGGAGAAGAACGCGGGGTCGGCGAAAGCGCCGCCCGCCGGGAGCCAGTACCAGTGGGAGAGATTGACGCCCTTGGCGAGCTTGGCGAGGCGAGCGGCGGGGACGCCGGGCTCGGCGGCGGGGGCGGTTTCGGGAGCTGTGGAGATGGGAGGGGAGGCGATCAGGAACGCCAGCGAGCATCCGAGGAACGAGACCAGCGTGGTTGTCAGCACAGAGCCTCCCAAGAGCCGCGGCGTGCGCGGCTCTTGCGACCATCATATTCGAATGCTCGGGCTTGCCGTCAGACGGGCAGGTCGTCGAGGCCGTCTTCGCCGCGGTCGGGGCCTCCGCCGTCGCGATGGCCGTCCACGGGGCCTGTGCGGCGGCCGGGCGAGAAGCCACCCGGGCGGCCGGTGTCGAAGGGGGGCGGTTCGTTTGCGTCGGGCGGCGGGGTGTAGGTTCGCGGCGGCGGGGGAGCGGCGGCGGGCCGGTCGTTGTAGCGGTCGATGTCCATCGGCGCCTGGGCGTGCTCGTCGAGGTTTTTGAAGCGGGTGGTGGCGGCGTCCCACTTGAGCTTGACGACGCCGGTGGGGCCGTTTCGCTGCTTGGCGATGATGAGTTCGGCGACGCCGATCTTGTCGGGGTTCTCGATGGCCCAGTTCTCGTCCTGGACGTGGTAGTAGTCCTCGCGGTGGAGGAGGATGATGACGTCGGCGTCCTGTTCGATGGAGCCGGATTCGCGGAGGTCGGCCATGCGGGGGCGGTTGCCTTCGCGTTGCTCGCTGGCGCGGTTGAGCTGGGCGAGGCAGACGACGGGGAGATCGAGCTCGCGTGCGAGGGCTTTGATGCCGCGTGAGATGGTGGAGACTTCGACCTGACGGCTTTCGCGGGCTGCGCCGGGTGAGGTGAGGAGCTGGAGGTAGTCGATCATGATGCACTTGATGCCGTGCTGGCGCACGAGTCGGCGTGCGCGGGCGCGGAGCGTCATGACGGTCATGTTGGGCGTGTCGTCGACGAAGATGGGGGCTTGTTCGAGCTCGCCGCAGGCTTGGATGACGCGGCGGAAGTCGACGCCGTGTCCGGAGCGGAGGTTGTGGCTTGAGATTCCGGAGCGCGCCGAGATGAGGCGCTGGGTGACGGCGGACTTGGACATTTCGAGGGAGAAGAAGCCGATGGGGACGCGGGGGACATCTTCGCGGACGAAGGAGAGGCCGCCGAGGGCGATCTGTTCGGCGAGGTTGAGCGCGAGGGCGGTTTTACCCATGCTGGGGCGGGCGGCGATGATGACGAGTTCGCCGGGCTGGAGGCCGCGGAGCATGTCGTCGAGTTCGGTGTAGCCGGTGGGGACGCCGCTGAAGCCCTTGCCGTCCTGGGCTTCGAGGCGGTCGATTTCGTCCTGGAGG
>JBIKTT010000472.1:0-2906 GCA_044347925.1 Phycisphaerales bacterium | reverse complement strand
TCGAAGCGATGGAAGCGGGCAAGGACGTGTACGTCGAGAAGCCGCTTTCGCTGACGGTCGAGCAGGCGATCGAGTGCCGCAACGCCGTCCGCCGCACGGGCCGCACGCTTCAGGTCGGGCCGCAGCGCACCAGCGAAAACCGGTGGTGGGAAGCCGGGAAAGCGATCAGCGAAGGGAAGATCGGCCCGGTCGTGTGGAGCCAGGGGTCGTACTGCCGCAACAGCCGGGAGGGGCAGTTCAACTGGACGATCGATCAGGACGCGGGCCCGCAGAACGACCCGGGGTCCGAGGGGTACATCGACTGGGACCGGTGGCTTGGCCACAAGCACGGCTTGGCGGCGAAGATCCCGTACAACGCGGACCACTTCTTCCGGTTCCGGAAGTATTACGCGTACAACGGCGGGGTGGCGACGGACCTGATGTACCACTGGCTTTCCCCGCTTCTTATCGCGATCCACGGGAAGAACGGGGCGTATCCGCGTCGGGTGATGTCTGGCGGCGGGCAGTACATCGAGAAGGACGGTCGCGACATCGCGGACACGATGCTTCTGACGGCGGACTACGAGACGCACAGCGTGTTCCTGACGAGCGTGATGGTGAACGATGTGGGCGTGCCGGAGATGATCCGCGGGCAGCAGGGGCAGCTTGAGCCGACCAACGATGGGTGGAAGCTCTCGGAGCAGTCTGCGTACTCGAAGGAGTTCCGGGAGAAGAACGGGTCGGTGGCGGACCAGGGCACGTACGTGCTCAAGTGCGGCGGGAACCGCGGCGGGCGCGACCACAGCCAGAACTGGATCGACGCGATCCGGAAGAAGGCCGAGGTCAACTGCAACGTCGAGCTCGGGTGTGCGGTGATGGTCGCGATCAAGATGGGCGTGGAGAGCTATCGGAACTCGAAGGTCTACACGTGGGACGCGAAGAACGAGAAGGTGGTGGGGTAGAACGGAGCGAAGAGGGAGCAGCGAACCGCCAGCAGCGGGAAGACGATCGGTCTTCCCGCTTTTTCTTGCTCCGATTGCGGTTCGCCGTTCGCTGATCCCTTCAGCTCCTACCCTCGGCCATGGCCAAGAAAGACACCACCCCCAGCACCCCCTCCCGTGGCAGCACCGCGAAGACCCGGGCCCGCGACGTTGAGACCAACCGCAAGATCAAGGGCCTCGCCGACACCGTCGTCAAGACGGCTCTGGCGATGAAGGACCCGTCGATCGACATCCCGACCCGCGCCAAGTCCAACACCATCTGGAACAAGAAGCGCGGCATCCTCGAGATGGGGAAAGCCACCAGCGAGCGCCCGCTCTTTGACCTCAAGACCGCTCGGCAGTTCATGCAGACGATGCTCCATAGCAACTCCGTCCGCGAGCTGATCGAAGCGGACAAGACGCTGAGCCTCCGCGGAATGTTCTACAAGGGCTTGCACACCGTGCAGGGGACGAAGGAGAAGACCTTCGACGCCCAGGAAGACTCCGACGGCATCCTCGAAGACCTCGAGGTCGCGCTCGGCTCTCTTCGCGAAGAGCTCCACATCTACGCGAAGAAGCGCGGCACGATGGTCGGCAACATCACGATCGTCGACAACGGCGACGAGATCGACTGCCGCCGGATGGGCACGGGCGGGTACGCGATCCCCGGGATCGTGGAGCCCGACGTGATCCAGTTCAAGAAGTGCGACGCGAAGTTCGTGCTCCACGTCGAAAAGGACACGGTCTGGGGCCGGTTCAACGAGGACCGGTTCTGGGAGAAGCACAACTGCATCCTGACCGAGGGGTCGGGCCAGCCAACGCGCGGCGTGCGGCGGCTGCTGCGGCGGCTGAACGAAGAGCTCGGGCTGCCGGTGTACTGCCTGCTCGACTGCGACCCGTGGGGGCACTACATCTACAGCGTCATCAAGCAGGGGTCGATCTCGCTCGCATTCGAGAGCGAGCGCATGGCCGTGCCGGACGCGAAGTTCCTCGGCATCCGCGCCAAGGACTACAAGGCGTGCGACCTCAGCGACGACGTCAAGATCGACCTCAACGACAACGACATCAAGCGAGCCAAGGAGATCATGGCCTACCCGTGGTTCGAGGGGCACAAGGGCTGGCAGAAGGAGATCGAGGGGCTGCTTGCCAACGGCTTTAAGATGGAGGTCGAGTCGCTGATCACCAAGGACATCAGCTACGTGACGGAGGAATACGTCCCGCAGCGGCTCCGGGCGAAAGACTGGCTGGATTGACGTGGCACGGGCGTCCCGCCCGTGTCTTTCAGAGCCCGACGCGCCAGCGAGGGTGGACGGAAAATGGCCAAGTAGCCGAATCGCGCCAAATGGTCAAATGACCAAATGGCCAAAGCAGCCAGCCCCAAACGAGCCCGACGCGCCAGCGAGGGGGCCTTACTTCTTCTCAAACGCCGCGTCAAACGCACCCGCCGCGGGCTTGAACTGAAGCCGCTTCACAAACGCGCAGCTTTCCGTCGCGCCGTGCTCGCGGTCCATGTCCGGGTCCTCCCACTCGACGCTGAGTGGCCCGCCGTATTTCGCGCGGTTCAGGCTCCGCATGATCGACTCGAAATTCACATGCCCGCGGCCCACCGAGCGGAAATCCCACCCGCGCCGAGCATCGCCGAACGACAGGTGCGACCCGAGCACGCCGGTCAAGCCATCGCCGCCGCTTCCGCCCTTCGCGCCGTAATGCACCGCGACGTCCTTCATATGGACGTGGAAGATCCGGTCCGCGAACCCGTCGATGAACTTGTTCGGAGCGACGCCCTGCCAGAGCAGGTGCGACGGGTCAAAGTTGAACCCGAACGCCGGATGGTTTCCCACGGCCGACAGAGCCGTCTGGGCCGAGTAGTAGTCGTACGCGATCTCGCCGGGGTGCACCTCAAGAGCGAATTTCACGCCGACGGATTTGAACACATCCAGGATCGGC
>JBIKTT010000451.1:0-2996 GCA_044347925.1 Phycisphaerales bacterium | reverse complement strand
ACCCCTTCTTGACGTCGGCTTGGCTGGTCGGCGGGAAGAAATACCACCAGCCCCAGATGGACGACCCGGTGAAGCCGTTGACGACACCCACGCCGAGGGCTTTCGCGGCTTTCGCGGTCGCGATCATCTCGGCGGCGGCCCGCTGACGGACACCTTCGGCCTCACCGTCGCCCCAGACATGCTTGGGAAGGATGGACTGGTGCCGATGGTCGATGTGGTCGCAGACGGCCTGCCCGACGAGGTGGTTGCTGATCGCCCAAGTCTTGAGGCCATGCTTGGCGAGCAGGTCGTGGCGGCCCTTGCAGTACGCGGCCCCGTCCGAGCCGGTCGCTTGCACGGGGTCGAAGTGATCGCCCCAGCATGCGAGCTCGAGTCCGTCGTAGCCGAAGGACTTGGCTTTGGAAGCCATGGTTTCAAGAGGCAGGTCGGCCCATTGGCCGGTGAAGAGAGTGACGGGGCGGTTGGTGGTCATGGCGAGCAGTATAACGGCGTCTCGCGGGAGCGCCTTGGAAGGGCTTCCGTATACTCGTCCGATGCGACTCGGAACGAAAGGGTGGGTGGCGCTGGCGATCTTTGGCGTCGTCGCTCTCGCCGCATGGATCCTCTTCGAGCCGCTCCTGGACGACGCCAGCACGCCGCACGAGGTCTTCGGAAGGCTTCCGTCAGAGTGGCGTGGACTCTGGGAAGATGTGCTGACGGGGGCCCTCATGCTCGGCATCGCGGGCAGCTGGCTCGTTGGTCTCGCGCTGCTCCAGCGAGCCACGAGCCACGTGCCGAACCACCCGCGGTGCGCGAACTGCGGATACGCGCTCACGGGGCTCTCGAAGGAGAGCGTCTGCCCCGAATGCGGCGCGATGGAGAGAGCCCTCGCCCTTCCTCCGCTTGAAGGGCCGCGCCTCGTCGGCCCGCTCGTCGCGTACGCCGTGGTCATCGCGGCGAGCATGCTTCTCATCGCGATTATTGCGTCGGATCACCTGGGCTTCGCGTTGCTACACCTGGCGGTGTCGGTTCCGCTTCTCGTGATCCCCGCGGACCGGCGGTTGAGCACGCCAGAAGCGATCTGGGTGACCACCGCGACCTCACTCGCGTACGGCTGGTCACTGGTGTATGCGTTCTGGGAATACAAGCACTCGCACGACGGATTGGCATTCGTCGGAATTCTCGGCGCGGGTTGTCTCGGGTGGATGATGGCGGGTCCGGGATTCTTGCTCGCCACGGCGGGCGTCTATTTCAACCGTCGGCGTGCGGCCCGAGCCGCTACCGCGTCAAAATCATCCGAATCGTCATCACGATCTCGCGGTTCGGATTCTCCTTCAGAAGCTCCTTGAACTTCTCCCCGCCGATCGTCCACCGGTGCATCGCGTGCAGGATCGGCTCGTCCCAGTCCTTCCGCCCGCTATCAAGCCCGTTTTTGAACTTCGCCGACTTCACCTTGCCATCAGGCCCGAAACGAAGCTCGATCACCGGGTTCCGCACCGACCCCGTCACCGTCGACAGGATCGAAAGGTCGGGATCGAACGTCGTGACCTCGATCCCCTCGGGTGCGAGCGGCTTGCCATTCTTCCTGTAATCCTGCGTCTTCTTCACCGTGAACGCCGCGGATTCCTTCCCCGCGACCTCGCCGGGTCGCGA
This sequence comes from Phycisphaerales bacterium, assembly GCA_044347925.1. Taxonomy (GTDB): domain Bacteria; phylum Planctomycetota; class Phycisphaerae; order Phycisphaerales; family UBA1924; genus UBA2396. Next base: position 1,364 of record JBIKTT010000451.1, on the reverse strand, counting down.
CCGCTCACCCCCGCCGGCTTGCGGCGGAGCGGTGGGGGAGACCTGCGGTCGGGCTTGCGGAGCAGTTGAAGGCGACAGGGAAGCCGCGGCGGTCGATGCCGGCGGCGCGGTCGCTTCACGTTCCGGCCGCGCGGGCAACACGATGATCCCGCCGCCCGGCATCATGAACATGAACCCGCCGAACGGATCAACCTCAAGCAGCGGAGCGAGCGGCTTTCCGTCGGGATCCGGGCTCGGCTCTACCGGCGGCGAAGGCGGCACCGCCGGCTGCGCCGGTGCAAGCGGACCCGGAGCTGCTTCCTCGGGCGGCGCATCCGCAGGCAGAGCGTCCGCCGGAGGGGTGAGCGGAAGCTCGCCCGGCGAAGCTTCCGGCGTCGTAGCCGGAGTCGCGTTCTCCGCTGGGCTCTCAGGCTGCCTCTCCGCAGGATTCTCAGCCGGGCTTTCGGCCGGCGCGGGCTCCGCCGGCGGGGTCGGGGGCGTTGGGGGCACGTCGGTCTTCGGCCCGACCGGAAGCGGTTCGTTCACCGGCGCACTCTCGCCCGGCGGGCCGGGCGCGGCGGCGGGCTTGGTCGTCAGGGCCGGCTGCTCGACTTCCGACATCGGAGCCGCGTGCGGCGTCGGCTCATTCGTTCCGAGGAACGCCGGCGTGTCCTTGGGCGCATCGCTCTTGTCGATGCCCAGAATGATCTCGTCAAGGTCGATCGCTTCGGGCTCGGGCTCGACGGGTTCGGGCGGCTTTGCCTCTGGCGTCGGCGGTTGCTCCGGCGGAACAGGCGGCGGAAGAGGTGGCGCACTCTTCGCGAGGTCTTCAAGAGCTTTGGCGCGAGCGACCGGGTCCTGAGCGTCGACATCGCCCAGGACGATCTCGACGCCTTCCTCGCCGCTCCGCTGCGGCACGGTCATCGTCGGCGGAGCGACCGCGAGCCACGTAGCGACACCCGCGTGCAAAGCCAAGCTGGCTCCCACGCCGATCACCGTGCTCGCTTTGAACATCCCCGAATCCATCAGCCGAATCGTATTCCGTCAGACCCCGCCCCTCCGGTCATACGTCATCCCCGCCCACTCCACCCCGCGGCCCCGCTTGAGGTCACGACCCGCCCCGATCAAAAGCCCGCCCACAACCCAACCGCCGATCGGCGTCGCCAGCGCCGCCCACACAGGCCCACGCCCAAGCCGCTGCACCGCCACCATCCCCACCACATAAAGCACCAACCCCGCCGCCGCGAGCCCCGCCAACCACCAGAGTCCCGTCATCGCCGCCGACACCAGACCCGCGATCGCGCCAGCCGGGAGAAGCGTGAGTGACCCGCGCACCCGCCACCCCAATCGCATCAGCCGTTCCGGCTTGCGGTGCGCCGCTTCCG
>JBIKTT010000144.1:0-5918 GCA_044347925.1 Phycisphaerales bacterium | reverse complement strand
GACCCTCCGCGGCGCGTCGAACATCCTCATCTTCACGCACATGAAGCCAGACGGCGACGCCGCCGGCTCGACCCTCGCCCTCGTCCGCACGCTCAACCTCATGCCCGGCAAACGCGCCCAAGCCTGCTACGCCGGGCCGCTAGCCGCGTGGATGCCCCTGGTCTGCGGACGCACGCCCGTCCGCACCTGGGAGAAGGACGGCCCGCCTTCGGACGAGCCCGATGCGATCATCGTCATCGACACCGGCTCATGGTCCCAGCTCGAAGCGTTCCGCTCCTACCTCGAGCCCCGCGCCGCACGCACCATCGTGATCGACCACCACCGCCGCGGCGACGCCGCCGTCGGAGCCAAGCGCTGGATCGATGTCGGAGCCGCTGCCGTCTGCCAGCAAGCCGCCGGCCTCTGCTGCATGCTCCTTAGCGTCCTGCCCGACCAGCTCCCGCAGGACATCGCCGCCGCCTGCTACCTTGGCTTGGCGACCGACACCGGCTGGTTCAAACACAGCAACGTCACGCCCGATGTGATGCGTCTCGCCGCCGACCTCCTCGAATCCGGCGTCGACGCCAACGCGATGTACCAGATGATCGACCAGCAGGACACGCTCGGCCGCCTCCGTCTCATGTCGCGTGCTCTCGCTTCCCTCGAACTCCACGAAGAGGGCCGCGTCGCCGTCATGGCTCTCGCCGGCTCGGATTTCCAAGCGGCCGGCGCCCATAGCACCGACAGCGGCGGCCTCATCGACCTCCCCCTCACCATCGCCACCGTCAAGGTCGCCGCGATCGTTACCGAAGCCGATCCCTCCGAGTACGGCAAGGGCTCGGGCGTCAAGCTCACCAAAGTCAGCATGCGGAGCAAGACCGACGCCATCGACGTCGACCAGGTCTGCCGAACCCTCGGCGGCGGAGGCCACAAACGCGCCGCCGGAGCCAAAATCAGCATCGATCTCGCGTCCGCGAAAGCCCAAGTCATCCAAGCCCTGAGCAAAGCCGTCTCGGCTCTCGCCTAACGCGCCGCCACCACATACGCCGTCCAGCTCGGCAGTTCCGCCACGACCGCCGCATCCACGGCTCCGAGAAACACGCCCGCCGCTCCCTTGGACGCGTCGTACGTGTGCCGCCACACCTCCACCCGCGCAAAGCCCGCCTCCCGACACGCCTGCGTCAGTTCCCCGAGCGTCCAGAGCTTCCACTCGTACCGGAACGCGTCGCGCACGAACGTCGGCGGCATCCCCGGCCCCTTCGCCGCAAGCTCAAAGTGAATCCGGCAGTCTATCCGCCCGGTCGCCGCTTCAAACGACCGCACCTCCCAGTGATACCCAAAGGGCGGCGGCGGTGGGGGGCTCGCTTCACCAGCAAGCCGCGGCGCGGGCGTGATCCAGTGGCTCGTCGTCCCGGGCTTCACCGCTTCCGCCCCGCCGAACACATTCATGACCAGGATCCCGCGCTCCGCGAGGCACTCCCTCGCGTGCTTGAGATACGCCCCGAGCACCGCCCGCTCCCGAAGGTAAAGCACGCTGAAATTCAGCACCGAGATGATGTCCGCTTCCGCCACCTCCGGCGGCTTGACCATCATCGCATCGCCCGTGACCATCCGCACCCGCGAAGCATGGGGCCCCAGGATCCGCGAAGCCCGCTTTGCCGCCCAAGCCACCGTCGGCCCGTCCAGATCCACGCACACCGCTCGCCGATTCGGATTCAAAGCCACCCACGCTACCGACTCCGCCGAAGTCCCCGAGAAATCCTCCCGAAGCGTCACCGCCGAATGCCCCGGCCGAACACGCTCGTACATGATCCGAAGCACCTCCGCGTGCGTTTCCGGATCCTGCACCGCCCACCGATAAAGCTCCAGCACATCCATCAGCCGCTCCCCGAGGTTCACCGATCCGCCGATGGTAGCGATACCCTTCCGCCATCGATGTACCAAGAGCTCGTCATCGCCGCGTTCGTGCTCGTTTCGCTCGGAAGCGGCGGGCTCAGCGGCGGCGTGCCCGACTGGATGCCCGCCGAGCTCGCCCGCGTCTGGGCCATCTGCCTCTCCCCCTTCGCCGTCCTCGCGTTCCTGGGGACCGTCATGTCCTGGCGTGCCTCGCGCCGTGTCGAACGCGGCGACCTCGCCGCGATCGGCACCCTCGAAGCGACCCTCGTCGTCCTCCGCGTCTTCGCCGTCCTCATCCACGGCGTCAACTGTCTCGTCCTCGGCTGGCCGACCCTCGTCCGCGACGCCATGGGTGACATCGCCGCCGCCTCCATGCTCGCCGGCGCCCTGCCGCCCGTCCTCATCATCGTCGCCTGCTGGTGGTGGATGGAGCCCGTCGAGCGCCGCCTCCGCCACGCTCTCATCGCACGCAAGCTCCACACCTCCGGGCTCACCGCTTCCGACGTCGCGCCCCCGCATCGCTCGCGCTTCGCCTATGTCTGGTTCTGGACGCGGCAATCCGTGCTCCCCGTCATTCTTCCCCTCGCCGTCATCTCGCTCTGGATCCAGTCCGTCGAGCACTTCCTCGCCGAGCGAGCTTCGCCCGGATGGATCGCCGCCGCCCAAGCCGTCGGCGCCATCGCGATGCTCATCCTCGGCCCCTTCGTCCTCCGCCGCGTCTGGAACACCGAATCTCTCCCCGATTCCTCGATCCGAAGCCTGCTCGCCAGCGTCTGCGCCCGAAGCGGCGTCCGCGTCCGCGATTTCCTCCTCTGGCGCACCGGCGGCACCATGCACAACGCCGCCGTCCTGGGATTCTTCGGGCCCGCTCGCTACATCCTCGTCACCGACGCCATGGTCGAAGCCATGCCCGCCCGCGCCCTCGAAGCCGTCGCCGCCCACGAGGTCGGACACGTCCGCGGCAAGCACCTGCTCTGGCTCGGCCTCTCCACCCTCGCTTCCGCCCTCATCGTCGGGGCCCTGACCGCGTGGCTCGCCAGCATGGCTCTGGTCTGGGCCGCGGACTACTGGCAGCTCACCGAAGCCGTGGGGCCCCTCGTCCGACGTTCCTTCGAACTCGCCATCGTCATCATCACCTTCACCACCGTCATCATCGCCTTCGGATGGGTCAGCCGTCGCCTCGAATGGCAAGCCGACGCTTTCGCCGCCAAGGACCTCTCCGCCGCCACCACCGGCGGCCCGCTCGTCGACCCCGACGCCGCCACCCGCGTTTCCGAAGCCCTCGGCCTCGTCGCCGGCTACAACGGCATCAACCCCAACCGCTTCATGTTCCGCCACGGCTCAATCCGCGCCAGACAGCGGCACGTCGAACACCTGATCGGCAAGCCACTCGCCGCGCTCCCGATCGATGCCGTCGTCCGCCGCATCAAGGTTCTCACCGTCCTCGGCCTGCTCTGCGCCGGCGGCCTGACCGCGTGGGACATCTGGAACCAACCGCTTTCGCCGTAAACCGCGCCCCGGCGCGCGACCGCACCCTGGAGCTCCCGTGTCCCTCGACCAACTCGAATCCTCCATCCGCTCAAGCATCGCCCGCCGAGGCGAATCCATGCTCGCCGACCTCGCCAAGCTCGTCGCGATCCCGACCGGCCCTGGATTCACCGCCGGTCTCGACGAATGCCGCGGCCTCCTCACCGGCCGTCTTGCCAGGCTCGGCGCCTCGATCGCGCTCGAGCCCGGCGACCCCCGCCCGTCGTGGATCCTCGGCGAATCCGGCGGCGCGAGCGTTCCGCCCGTCGCCATCGCCCGCCGACGCGGCCGGGGCGGCCCGCGCGTCCTGCTCTGCGGCCACATCGACACGGTCCACGATCCCAATGGCGCCTTCCGCTCTCTCACCATCTCCGCCGACGGCACCAAAGCCGTCGGCCCCGGCGCTGCCGACATGAAAGGCGGCATCCTCGTCGCCATCGTCGCCCTCGAAGCCCTCGCCGAAGCCGGCATCCAGTTTGACTGGACCTTCCTCCTCAACAGCGACGAGGAAACCGGAAGCTACTGCTCCGACCGCGTCCTCCGCGCCGTCGCAAGCGAGGACGGCGGCCACGCCGCCGGCTTGGTCTTTGAGCCCGCTCTCCCCGACGGCTCGCTTGTCGTCGAGCGCCCCGGAAGCGGCCAATTCATGCTGAAGACGACCGGCCGCGCCGCCCACGTCGGCCGCGACTTCACCAAGGGTGTCTCCGCGATCCAAGCTCTTTCGCGCAAGATCCTCGACATTTCCGCCCACGCCGACCCCGCCCGCGGCCGCATCGTCAATGTTGGCGTCATCCGCGGCGGCGCCGCGACCAACATCGTCCCCGACGAAGCCCTCGCCTGGGGCAACGTCCGCTTCGGCGGTGCCGACGCGGTGCAAAGCGAGCGCGACCTCGCCGCCGCTCTCAGCGCCCTCGCCGGCACGTCCTCCGACGGCGCGACCTCCGAAGTCCTCACAAGCTTCGCCCGTCCCGCCAAACCCAAGACGCCCGCCGTCGAGAAGCTCGCCCTTCTCGCCCGCTCCGCCGCCGAAAGCCTCGGTCAAAAGCTCCCCTTCGGCACAACCGGCGGCGTCTGCGACGGGAACAACCTCCAAGCCGCCGGAATCCCCGTCATCGACACCCTCGGCGTCCGCGGCGGCGGCCTTCACACCACCGACGAGTGGATCGAAGTGCCAAGCCTCGTCGAGCGAGCACAACTCGCCGCCGTCCTCATCAAACGTCTTATCGCCTGAACATCCCGCCCCAACTCACCGCAGACTCACCGCGGACTCGTCGTCGGCGGCGAAACGCGATCGCGATCGACCGACGCTCCGCTCCGCGATTCCAACCCCGACATCATCAGATCCGCTTCGGATTTGTCCGCGAAAATCCCCGAGAGCGCCCCTCTGGCGGTCCGGAACGGCTCGACGCTGATCCGAGGATTGATCGCCGTTCCGCGCACCACCGTCGTCACCAGCTCGTTCCGGAAACCCTCGAGGATCGGCGTCAGCACCGGGATCCGCGTGTTGGACCGCGAGTTGAACACCAGGTTGAGATCCATCCCCGGCCACGTCACCGTCCCGAACCCGCGAAGCTCGATCCCCGGCGAAAGCACGCTCACCCGCTCGAGAGCCACCGTCGGGCCGGTGATGAAGAACGACGCGATCGCCGTGTCCAGCCGCTCACCCACCGGGATCTGAAAGTTCGAGAACGTGATCAGCGGCAGCAGCACCGGCATGTCGATCACCGCGCCCCCGCCCGCCGTCAGCGTCCCGCGCCCGCGACGCGAAGAGACGTCGCCCGCGATCCCCCCGAGCGTGATGCTCCCGTCGATCAGCGGCGAAGGCTCCGCCGCGGTCCTCCCCGGCGAAAGGTCGCTCATCACGCCATTGAGCGCCACGCCGCCGATGCTGATCAGCGTCTCAAACGACGCCGGACCGTCCGGCTTTGCGGGGTCCTGCGGGCGAAGCGTCGCTTCCACCGCGATGTTCCCGCCGTGGCACGAGCCTCGCACCTCCGGCACGATCGTCTCGCCCGGCCTGCTCCCGTTGTGAAGCCGCGCGGTGAGGTTCGTCATCGCGACGCTCGCCGCCCGCGCCGTCGGCAGAAGCGCCGACATCGTGTACGCCACCTCGCCCTTCGGCGTGCGCGACGTCTCGAACCGCACCGTCCCGTCCGCTTTCGTGACCAGCACTCCCACGTCCGCCCCGAGATTCTCAAAACCGACCGTCCCCGACGACGCAAAGCTCGGCACCGGGCCCGCCGGCTCGCTGCCAGGCGCGGGCCACCCCAGCGAGAGCTTCACGTCTTCGAACGTCATCCTCCCCTCGGCCTTCAGATCCACCGCCGCCGCAAGATCACGCACCGTCAGCGGCAGAAGCGACATCAGCGACGCCGGCACCCCCTGCGACGTCCCGCCGAACGTCGCGTTCAGGCTCGGTGCCCCGTCCGGCGCGACCGTCCAGCCGCCGTCAATCGACATCGACCATTCTTCGTTGACAAGCTTGAGCGCCTCGAACGTTCCCCGCTCGCGCCCGA